>DYSZ01000134.1 GCA_020726265.1 Draconibacterium orientale | reverse complement strand
GTATATTAACTACTGATTTTCAATAAGTATAATCTCAATTACAGTGTTTAATCTGCTGATTTTTTACTCAGTTTTTTATACTCACTTGGCTAAAAATGAAACTTGAAAACCACTAACCATTTCAAAAATCTCGACAAGTTTGTTTTTGTTCAGTTTAATAAGAAACATACATTTTTACTTAAACTCATTTTAAATTAAACCGGCTAATTTTCAAAAGGGATTTTTTGAAGAATGAGTTTAATTGTTTGATTTGCTTCGCTGGTTTGCGTTTCAGCGCACCAATTCTTCCAGAATCAAAAATTCTGGCATTTACAGCCCTTAAGAACGAACGATCCTTCCATACACAGTCGCAAGAGGAGTTTGATTTGTTATACCTGAATTTTTATATTTGCTTCCTTTTTAAAAGAAGACAATAAATTATTTAATCTAATATAAATTCATGAAAGGTTTTAAAATTATCGTTCTTGCCAAGCAGGTTCCCGATACGCGGAATGTTGGCAAAGATGCAATGAAGGCCGACGGAACAGTAAACAGGGCTGCGCTGCCGGCTATTTTTAATCCTGAAGATTTGAATGCACTTGAGCAGGCGCTCAGAATAAAAGATCGGTTTCCAGGCACAACTATCACTGTTTTAACCATGGGTCCTGGTCGGGCTGCCGAAATCATCCGCGAAGGGTTGTTCCGGGGTGCCGACGATGGAATTTTGCTCACCGACCGTGCTTTCGCCGGTTCAGACACTCTGGCAACATCATACGCAATCGGTCAGACGATTAAGAATTACGGGAAATATGATATCATTATTGCCGGACGACAGGCGATTGATGGTGACACAGCCCAGGTAGGACCACAGGTTGCCGAAAAACTCGGAATTCCACAAATTACTTACGCCGAAGATATTCTGAATATCGAAAATGGGAAAGTAACTGTTAAACGCCGCCTCGAACGTGGCGTTGAAGTTGTAAAATGTCCGATGCCACTGGTTGTTACAGTAAACAGTTCGGCTCCCGACTGCCGTGCACGCAATGCTAAACTGATTATGAAATACAAACATGCCAAAACGATTACTGAATTACAGGTTTCAAACGAAGATTACCTGCACCTGTATGCCGATCGCCCTTACCTGAACATAAAAGAATGGACTGTTCAGGATATAAAAGTTGACATGAGCGAACTTGGACTGAATGGCTCACCTACCAAAGTAAAAAAGGTTGACAACGTGGTTCTTCAGGCAAAAGAAGCCAAAATCATCACTTCGTCTGATGAAGATATGGACCAGTTAATGCGCGAGTTAATTGAAAATCACACCATCGGTTAATTGAAAAGAGACAAAATTATGAATAGCGTATTTGTTTATATCGAAACAGAAGACGGTCAGATTGCCGAGGTGAGCCTCGAATTGCTGACCAAAGGCCGCTCACTGGCCACCGAACTGAAATGTAAACTTGAAGCAGTTGCTATCGGTTACAAATTGGATGGCATCGAAAAAGAGATATTTCCATACGGAGTCGATGTACTGCACATTGCCGACGACAAAAGGCTTGTGCCTTATACAACCCTGCCTCACAGTGCTATCGTTGTAAAACTTTTTCAGGAAGAAAAACCACAGATTGCACTTATGGGCGCAAGTTCAGTTGGTCGCGACCTGGGTCCGAGGGTATCTTCGGCGTTGCACAGCGGACTGACTGCTGATTGTACTTCACTCGTAATCGGCGATCACGAAGACAAAAAAGCAAGCAAAGATTATAAAAACCTGTTGTACCAGATTCGCCCAGCTTTTGGTGGAAACATCATTGCCACTATCATCAACCCCGACTGTCGCCCACAAATGGCAACAGTTCGCGAAGGCGTAATGAAAAAGGCTATCCTCGACCCGGCTTACAAAGGGAAACTGAATAGACTCGATGTTTCGAAATACACCATTGATACCGACTTTGTGGTTGAACTTATCGAGCGGCACATCGAAAAAAGTAAGGTAAACATTAAAGGAGCCCCTATTATTGTTGCCGGTGGTTACGGCGTGGGGTCAAAAGAAAATTTCAACCTGCTTTTTGAATTAGCCGAAGTTTTAGGTGGCGAAGTGGGTGCTTCGCGTGCTGCTGTTGATGCCGGATATATTGAACACGAAAGACAAATCGGACAAACAGGAACCACAGTTCGTCCGAAATTGTACATCGCCTGCGGAATTTCAGGACAGATTCAGCACCGCGCCGGGATGGAAGAATCGGCGCAGATTATTGCAATCAATACCGACCCTGAAGCTCCGATTAATTCAATTGCCGACTATGTAATTACCGGCGATGTTTCTGAAATCATTCCGAAAATGATTAAATATTATAAAGCAAATACGAAATAGAAGCCTCCCACTTCCCCTCCCAAGGAGGGAGAACAGAAAAATGAATATAATGTGTAATAACCAAAGTCTTTCTTTAAATTCCTCCCCTTCGGGGAGGTTGGGAGGGGCTTCTAAAATCAAGTAAAATGGCAAATTATTATACTGACAATAAAGACCTGAGATTCCATCTTACCCATCCTTTGATGGAAAAAATCGTCAGGCTGAAAGAACGGAATTTCGAAGAGAAAAAACTCTACGATTTTGCACCGATGGATTACGAAGATGCCATCGACAGTTTCGATAAGGTACTTGAAGTGGTTGGCGAAATTTGTGGCGACATTATAGCTCCAAACGCCGAAAGCATTGATGCTGAAGGTCCGGAAGTAATTGACGGCCATGTAAAATATGCCCGTGGCACCGAAGAAAACATCAAAGCGCTGAACAATGCCGGTTTAATGGGGATGTCGTTACCCCGCAAATACGATGGGCTGAATTTTCCGATTGTACCCTACATAATGGCTGCCGATATTGTATCACGTGCCGATGCCGGATTTGTAAACATCTGGGGGTTACAGGATTGCGCCGAAACCATTAACGAATTTGCTTCGGAAGAACAAAAAGAGAAATACCTGCCAAGAGTTAGTTCAGGCGAAACAATGGCCATGGACTTAACCGAACCCGATGCCGGCTCCGACCTGCAGGCAGTTCAGTTAAAAGCTACCTGGGACGAAAAGAAAGGTATTTGGTTATTGAACGGCGTAAAACGTTTTATTACCAACGGCGACGGCGACATTTCGCTGGTACTTGCCCGTTCAGAAGCTGGAACGAAAGATGGCCGCGGCCTTTCAATGTTTATTTACGACAAGCAACAGGGCGGTGTAACCGTTCGTCGCATTGAGCATAAAATGGGAATTATTGGTTCGCCAACCTGTGAACTGGTTTTCAAAGATGCTCCATCAGAACTGGTAGGCGACCGAAAAATGGGGCTTATTAAATATGTAATGGCGTTGATGAACGGTGCCCGTCTCGGAATTGCTGCACAATCTGTGGGCATTTCAGAATCGGCTTACCGCGAAGCGCTGGCTTATGCAAAAGAACGTACACAATTTGGCAAGGCAATCATTCGTTTCCCCGCAGTTTACGAAATGATTACAACCATGAAAGCCAAACTTGATGCATCGCGCACGTTGCTTTATGAAACTGCCCGCTTTGTTGACATTTACAAAACTTACATGCACATTTCCGAAGAACGCGCGCTTGATAAAGACGAAAAAAATGAAATGAAAAAATACCAGAAACTGGCTGACATTTACACGCCACTGGTAAAAGGTTTGTCGAGCGAATTCTGCAACCAACTGGCTTATGATGCAATTCAGGTTCATGGTGGTTCGGGGTTTATGAAAGATTACCCTGTTGAACGTATTTATCGCGATGCCCGTATTACATCAATCTACGAAGGAACCACTCAATTACAGGTGGTAGCTGCTATCCGCGGTGTTACAACCGGTGGCTACCTTGCTCAAATCAGGGAATACGAAGCGCAGAAAATAACGCCAGAGTTGGAATATATGCGTCGCACGCTCATTATTCTTACCGACGAATACGAGCAGGCAGTTGCCAAAGTGGTTGACAGTAACGACAATGAGTTTATCGATTTCCACGCCCGCCGCCTGGTTGAAATGGCCGGACATATTGTGATGAGTTATCTGCTGGTTATTGACAGCAACCGTGACGCAGCTTACACCCGGCCGGCCAAAGCATTTATTAAAATGACCAAATCGGTGGTAAAAGGACATGGAGAATATATCCGTAGCTCAGCGGTTGAAGATTTGGCAGCCTACAAAATTGAAATGGAATAATTTAGCTTATCACGTTAAAACATGATATTTTAAGGCAGTCGGTAATTCAACCGGCTGCCTTTTTTATAACAGCATAAAAATGTGAAACTTTAAGTCATTTTCAAATAATTGTAAGAGTTTATTTATATTCGCCGCCGAATAAAAAACTGTATCATTCAATAATCATCAAAATGAAAAAAATCTTTGTTCTTATTCTTGCAGTGGCAATTTTTGCCTGCACACAAAAGCCGGCAGGCTTTAAAATAGATGTTAAGCTGGCAGGTGCCGAAGGTAAAATTTTGCTTGAAAAACGGGGTGTCGGCGAGTGGATACCTGTTGATACTGCCGACATTGTGGAAGGTGTTGCTGTTTTGGAAGGCGAAGTTAAATATCCCAGTGACTTGTATCTCTCTGTACTTGGCCAACGCGCAAAAACCATGGTTTTTGTTGAAGATGCAGCCATGACAGTAGTTGGCAATACTGATTCGCTCGATAAAGTTGTGGTTACCGGCTCTTTATCGCATGATGAATATGCCGCATTAAACAAACAGATTAACGAAATTGCAGAAAAATACATGGCCATGTACCAGGAATCGCGCGCTGCCATTACAGCTGGCGACACTGCTAAAGGCCGCCAGATTATGGTAGAAGTTGAGAAACTATACGAAAGTACCAACACCATGCGTGAGGATTTTATTAAAAACAATCCGGCTTCGTATGTAAGTCCGTTCCTTTTGTCGCAAATTCAATATGGTAAGGAAGCCGACGAATTGGAAGCTTTGGTTAGCAAATTCGACCCGAAACTTGATTCGGTTGCTTCAGTAATTACAATTAAAGAACAAATTGCAAAACTGAAAACTGTTGCAATCGGACAGGTTGCTCCCGACTTTACCCAAAATGATGTGAACGGAAATCCTGTAAGTTTCTCAAGCGTTTACAACCAGAATAGAATTACCCTGCTCGATTTCTGGGCCGCCTGGTGTAGTCCTTGCCGTGCCGAGAATCCCAATGTGGTTGCAGTTTACAACGATTTTAACGCCAAAGGATTTACAGTTTTTGGCGTTTCACTCGACCGCGATAAAGACGCTTGGCTTAAAGCAATAGCTGATGATAAACTGGCCTGGACACAGGTTTCTGACCTTGCATATTGGCAAAATGCTGCGGCGCAAACCTACGCTATTCAGTCAATTCCTTCAAGCCTTTTGGTTGACCAGACTGGCAAAATCATCGCTAAAAACAAACGTGGCGACGAATTGCGTGCTTTTGTATCCGATTATTTAAAATAATCTGAAGTTTGAAATACCTATCAAAAGCCTTTCTTCGGAAAGGCTTTTTTTTCGTGCGAATTGATACTTTTGCGCCATGTTTCAAAATCATATTGGTGAATTGGCAGGCGTTTTAACCGCTGTGTTCTGGACTGTTACAAGTCTGGCCTTTGAATCGGCCGGCAAAAAAGTAGGTTCACTTTCGGTCAACCTCATCCGTTTGGTTATTGCCTTCTTTTTCATAGCTTTTTACGGTTGGATTGTGCGGGGTTATTTTTTCCCCACCGACGCCACTGGTTACCAGTGGCTGTGGCTTTCGCTGTCGGGGTTGGTAGGTTTTGTGATTGGCGATTTGCTGCTTTTCCAGGCGCTGGTTGTAATTGGCGCCCGCATTGCCATGCTTGTGATGGCACTTGCTCCGCCGTTTGCCGCATTTATCGGGTGGCTGGTTTTGGGCGAAGTAATGTCGGTCTCCAATTTATTTGGCATGGCGATTACTCTCATCGGGATTGTGATTGTGATTTTGAAACGCGAAAAAACAGAAGAAAACGGAACGGTTAAAACCAAACTGAAATCGAACTACTCTATTCAGGGGATTTTGCTGGCTTTGGGTGGCGCAATCGGACAGGGAGCAGGATTGGTTTTGAGCAAAAAGGGAATGGGCGATTACGACCCGTTTTCGTCGTCGCAAATTCGTGTGCTCACCGGAATAGCCGGATTTATTATAGTTTTAACCGTAATGAACCGCTGGCCACGGTTTATGGCAGCCATCAAAAATGTATCTGCCATGAAACGCATCACGCTGGGCGCTTTTTTCGGGCCATTTCTGGGTGTGTCGTTTTCGTTGTTAGCCGTTCAGCACACACAAGCTGGCATTGCCGCCACGCTGATGTCGATTTCGCCGGTACTGATTATTGCACCGGCGGTTATTCTTTTCAAAGAAAAAATCAACTGGAAAGAGATAGTGGGTGCAGTGATTACTGTTATTGGAGTGGCACTGTTCTTTTTATAATCAGCAATCAGTTTAAATCCAGAAAAGCTCTTAATTCGGCCATTCTTAGCTGGCGTTCTACCGAAAAGGCTGTGCTTTCGCGTTCAATTTTATCGAGTAGAAACCACGATCTGCTGAAAAAATCCAGCTTGTCGGTTTCGGTTGTGGCAATTTCGCCTTGCTCTTTTAAAACAAACGCAATCAGTTCGAGATGTTCGTTGGTAAGATTTTTTTCGATGGTTAAATAACGCATCATTTCTTCTGACGTCATTGCCACAAAATCAGCTTCAACAGCCAGACATTGATAAAAATAGTCGATTTCATCGCTGGCATTTTCGCTTTGCCCGTTTTTTCTGAATCTGATGATTCGGGAAATCACTTCGAAAAGCATCATCAGTTGGCGCATCAAATAATCTCGTTCTGTTCCCATTTTTCTGAAATTGCTTCTAAAGATAATGTGTAGTTTTGAAAAAAAATAAACGATGGGCATTTTCGACAGTGTTTTTGGCAACAGCGACAGCTTTTCGGATGAATTGCATGAGGGGAAAGACTTTTACATGGAAAAAGGCTACCGCGTAATGACCGAAAGTTATTTAATTAACCGTGGTTATTGCTGTTCTAACGGCTGCAGGCATTGTCCATACTGGCCAAAAGCACAAAAAGGAAATACAAAACTCAGACCCGGATTAACAAAAATTTAGGCACAAAATGAACGGAAAAGAATTGCGGATAGTGTTTATGGGAACCCCCGATTTTGCGGTTGCCAGCTTAAAAGCAATGATTGATGGCAGGTACAATGTGGTTGGTGTAATCACCGCACCCGACAAACCTGCCGGACGCGGCAACCAGTTAACACAATCGGCAGTAAAAAAATATGCCGTTGAAAACAACCTGCCTTTATTGCAACCCGAAAAACTGAAAAACCCTGAATTTATTGCTGAATTGCAAAGCCTGAAAGCCGATTTGCAGGTGGTTGTGGCTTTCAGAATGTTACCCGAAGTGGTTTGGAATATGCCCCGTTTGGGAACTTTTAACCTGCACGGTTCGTTGCTGCCGCAATACCGTGGCGCAGCTCCGCTCAACTGGGCTGTAATTAATGGCGAAACAAAAACCGGTGTCACCACATTTTTGTTAGACCAGGAAATTGACACTGGAAAAATTTTGTTTAAACACGAAATTGAAATTGGCGAAAACGATACGGTTGGCGATATTCACGACAGACTGATGGATATTGGTGCATCGCTGGTGGTGAAAACAGTGGACGCACTGGCCGATGGAAATTACACGCCCATTCCGCAAACCGAATTAATTTCGGATTCGATTAAACATGCACCCAAAATTTTTAAGGAAAATTGCCGGGTTGAATGGCAAAACGATGTTGAAAAAACAAGAAACCTGATTCGCGGACTTTCGCCCTACCCCACTGCCTGGAGTTTGCTTGTTAACAGCGAAAACGGTGAAGAAATACAGACAAAGATATATTTTGCAGAGAAAGCTGGAAATGGTGAAAATACAGGATGTGGAACCATTGAAACCGACGGGACAAAGAATTTACTTGTAGCTTGTGGAAATGGGTGGCTGAATATTACCGATATACAACTGGCAGGTAAAAAAAGAATGAAAACCGACGAATTTCTTCGCGGTTTTCAGCAAATAGGGAAATATAAATTTGTATAACTAAAAAATAACTTTTCCAAAGTTTCAAACTTTGGAAAAGTTTAATAAGAAAAGTTTTAAATTCAAAACCTGAGTTAATTTTTCTTCCGGTTCATGAAGAAGAAGTAAAGCAGAAAACCTGCTGAGATAAAAACAAGCAGAATTCCGAAAGGCATTGCTGCATTTTCGATATTCCACAAATACGGATTGGAAGCACGCATCAATTCGATTACAATTAATCCAATCCCTGTCATGAGTGCCACCAACCCCCACTTTAACGATGGGTATTTGTTAGATTCTTCGCTCACCGTACTTCTGGCTTCGAGGATTCCTACCTTATCGTATTGTCCGGCTTTAATCAGTTTCCTTTTCAGGAAGTAGTCGGAAATGATCATTAAAATGTGATAAATACCAAAAAAAACCAACCCCGTAACTACAATTTCGCTTAAATGTTCCATAATTTATTGTTTTAAAATTTGTTTTTCTGCCCGTTTGACATCGTGGGTTGCAAAAATGTTGCAGGAAGAGGAAAGTTTTTTTGAAGAAATTTAAAATAAGAACTAACCGAACAATGTCGTTTAGTTGGTGAGAAACAGACTTTCCCGAGTACTCGGGACTCAGTCTGACCGTCACCCTGAGCGATTCCGAAATTTCGGGAGAAGGGTGATTGAAATACTTTTTCCTTAATTTATTCCTTAACTTAATGACATTGAATAACAAAATAAGAAATCAGAAAATCGTGCTTGTACGAACAGGCAGGGATTGGAGCGGCAGCTTGTTGAAGCAGGTGACATTGACGGCTGGTTGGCTGGAGCGACCAGAAGAAGCTACCTGCCGGACATCGCCGGAAAAGGAAGCTGCGAAACAACTACAGCGGAAAGCCCGGCTGCCTGCAAAAAAAGTTTTCGGTACAAACTGCAACATTTTTATAACTTCCACAGTCAGATAGTGCAGTTATGACCGATGCTGAATTAGTACAACAGATTTTGAATGGGAACAGCAATGCGTTCAGGTTTCTGGTGGCGAAACACCAGCGACTTGTTTTGCATGTGGTTGGCCGCATTGTACAACGGCAGGAGGACATTGAGGATATTTGCCAGGAGGTGTTTATGAAGGTGTATTCGAAAATCGGGAAATTCAGGGGCGAAGCAAAACTTTCGACATGGATTGCGCGAATTGCTTACAACACAAGCGTTTCGCACCTGAGAAAAGAAGACCATGGTGAACTGTCGTACGATGAGCGACCGGCGCTTGTGGCCGGAGAAACCGACGAATCGACGCATCATCAACCCGTGGAAACAGCGGAAGTTAAAACATACCTGATGCTGAAAATTGAAGAATTGCCGGTACAATACCGCACCGTACTGACGCTGTTTCACCTTGAGGAGTTTTCGTACCGCGAAATTGAGGAAATTACCGGGATGCCCGAAGGAACCATAAAAAGTTATCTTTCGCGTGCCCGTAAAATATTAAAAGAGAAGCTTGAAAAAGTAGCTGCAATTGAAAAAACAAATATTTTTACCGAGTATGCTTAACGAAGAAAAATATTCCGATGCCAACAAATGGCTGGTTTACGCGCTGAAAAGCGAACCACACTTTGTTTTGCCCGACAATTTTGCCGACCGGATGGCCGAAAAAATGAGCCGGAAATTTGCATGGAGTCAGTACCTGCGGGAGTTTGCCATTTATGCTGGTGTAATTTTGGGTGTTGTGGCAGTTTTGGCAGTTGTACACATCTTTTTGGCCGGTGCCTACTGGAAAAGCTGGACAAAGTTTGTTGCCGAAAACCTTGTAATCGTTATT
>DYSZ01000310.1 GCA_020726265.1 Draconibacterium orientale | reverse complement strand
TTCAACCCTGGACAAGCAGGTCAAACACGTGCTCTTGCGCTGCCCACATTGTGGCAAAGGGTTGGAAAAAATGATTAAAAATACCGAAAAAAATGGCTACGAATACTATAAATGTCGCAACACCAATTGTCAGTATTTTATCAATAAACAAAATAAAAAGAAAAAAATTAAAGATCCCCAAAAACGGAAACAGTTTAAAAAGCTACATTACATTTATCGAAAACCGCTGTTTGATATCTCCAAACTGCATCCGGATTCGCCGCAGAAACCGACCGTCGATTTGGCGAATGTCCGCGCAACGCCTTATGTCGTGGGATTGGTTTGCACTTATAATGCTTTGGGCCATTCCACCCGCGAAATTGCCGACCTGATGCAGGCGGTGCACCAGGTCCCGATTTCGCATCAAACCGTGAAAAATTACACGGAAGCGGTGGCGTATCGCCTGGCTCCACTGGTGTTTCATTATCCGTACGACCTTTCCGGATTGCTGGCCGCCGATGAAACGTATCTCAGAATCGTGGCCAGGTGGGGGTTTTTAACCTGGGCGTTTGACCCCAAAAAACAGATTATTGCCGGATTTAATATCTCCGAAAAACGCAATCTCTCGGAACTGGCAAAAGCCATTTGCCAGGCGGTCTTGAAATTCCCGGCCGACCTGCTCGCGGAAAATGCCGCTTTCAATCCGCTGCTGGTCTCCGACGGCAATCCGGTTTACCCGCTGGTGGTTCAATTTCTGAAACAAGCGAATATTGTGATTAACCATAAAATCGTGATTGGCCTGGAAAATAACGATCCTGAATCGGCTGATTTTAGAAACCTGAAGCAGATTATCGAACGCCTCAACAAAAATTTTAAAAAGTATATCGATAAGTCCGAGTACTTTGCTTCGAAACAGGGCGCGACAGCAGCGACAATTAATTTTGTGGCCTGGTTCAATTTTATTCGAAAAAATTCCCGACTGAATAACCAAATCCCGGTACCCATTGAGGCCGTCGTCAATCAACCGAATCAACCGTCGCAATGGGTTCGACTGATTGAACACGCCCAAAATTTTTGTCTGGAATAATTGCGCGACCGGTTTCGTGTTCTTTCTTAAGGCTTCACGTTTCAACCAACACGGCTTCCTCATGCCGCATCAGGATTAGTATGTCTAATTTTTGCTTGTTTGCCGCCGTTTTTTATAATTTCGTACTTGCTTTTTTGCTTTATCCTGGCTAACTTCTCATTGTCGTGCCTTTGTTTGTCGGGAGGTAGCCTTTCTGCTTTTTTTTCTCGCTTTTTTCATATCTATTTTACACTACCTTTTGTGTATCAAAAATTTCAGCAGTCAGGTCGTCCCAACGCTGGTTTAACCTGCAAAACCGCCTACACTGAAGCTGATATAACGCACAAAACTTTAAATTTCTCCCTTGAACCTGAATTGAAGCACGGCAGTTTTGTCAGGTTGAAACCGATGTTATACTTTGAAATGCTTTAAGTAATGTGATATCTTTTAAGTTGAGACGAACATTTAAACAGCACTGGTATCAATTCGCTGCCCATACTTCAATATTTCATTTACAACTGGATTTGCCATATTGAAGTCTTTTTCTCTGAAAGGGTGCGGCTCAATTCTGCTATCAATTTTGCGTCTCAGCCTCATTAATTCCAATTGCATATCTATAAGATTTTCAAATTCTCTAAGAATTACAGCAATATCAACATCACTTTCTTCTTGATTCGTCCCCTTTGCATAC
>DYSZ01000133.1 GCA_020726265.1 Draconibacterium orientale | reverse complement strand
GCCACAGATTCACAGATTTATATTCACTATTTTATTTATGCCACAGATTCACAAATTATTAAACTCCCATTATTTTATTTGTCGCCAACGATTTACTGATTTCTTTTTCTTTAATCTGTGAATCTGTGGCATTCATTTTATATTTATTAATCAGTGCCATTTCTTTTCTTCAAAGAATTAACCTTTTTGTTACCAAAGAATCTTCACCAAAATTTACAAGTAATCCGAGGTTACACTTCGAAATTGCAAGGTAATTTAATACCCATTTATAATGCTCATCCACAATTCCTTTTTGTGCTTTTACTTCAAGAATGATATCATCAAAAACCACAAAATCAGCCTGAAATTTGTGAGGAAGAATAATCTCCTTATAAGGTATTTCATATTTTTTCTCACGTTCATAAGGAATTCCTCTCACATCAAATTCATATTCAAGTGCATCTTTATAAACGATTTCCAAAAAACCTCTTCCCAGAATCCTGTGAACCTCCATGCAAATTCCAATTATCTCATAACTTTCTTTTTGCAGCGGATACTTTTTTTCATCAAAGATTGAATTCATTATCTTAAATTTATTCCACAGATTCAGACATTACTGTTCACACTAATTAGTTGTGACAGATTCACGGATGAAAATTCGCCACTTAATTTTATTTATTGCCACAGATTCACAGATTTTTTATTCTCTAATCTGTGAATCTGTGGCATTTCTATTATTTCAACATTTCAATTTGTGGGTTTTTCGCAAAACTGTTCCAGTACATTTCGGCGGTTTTGGCATCCATTTTTCCGTCGAATATTATCATCCGGTATTTCAAAGTATAATTCTGGTATTGCTCCAGTTTCCATTCCTCGTGGCGGATGGGAACAAATTCAAAATAGAGGTCACCACGTCCGTTGATCCCCGAGGGCCAGACGCGCATTGGTTCAGGATGAGACCTGTTTGAAGGATGGCTCAAAAAAAGTATTCCTGACCTTCCTTCAGAAGTTGCCGATTCGCCTTCAACAATACACCAGCGGGCAAACGAACCATCGGCATCCGCGCGGGTTTTATTGTCGGAAGTGAGCACCGTACTGTTGTTGTCGTGCCATTTGCCTGTAGCCCGAAAACCTATTCCTCCCCCATAACGATATGCATCAAGCATGATCCCGCTATCGAGCGGACAATTAAGTGAAGTGGTATAATCAACTATCCTTATTTTCTTATCAGAACCTGTATTCCATGCCCTTATATCGAGTATTTCGTTCATTGCAACCTTATCCTCACCGATTGCACCAAAATCAACATGTTCCTGCAGGGCTTTGAACCCGCTGAAAATGCTTCCCTGTGTTTCGGAAATAAACCCTGCAAAACGAACAGTTCCCTGCCCCAGCGCGAGATTCCAGAAGTCCACTTCGCGTTTGCCTATATGGGTTTTTGTCCATGGCCCCCAGATTCCATAATGGTGGTAATGGTCAGGCGCCTGAATGCGTGTTAAAACCTCGCCTCCCGGCGAATAAAGCGGGTGAATATACCCCGACCGTTTGTACAGCGGGTTTATGGAATCAGGGGGGTAGGTGGTGGCAAAACGGTAACTCAGAATTGGTTTTTCGGTTACAACAAGACTTAAATCTTTCGCATCTTTTTTTAGCTGAACTCCAGCCGCCGAAACAGCAGTTTTTGATTCAAGTTTCAATACAAATTTCCGTTCAAAATTTGCTGATGAAGTGCCGCTCAAAACAAACCAAAGCCGCGCTGAATAGCCCCTTTCAACCTGGCAAATAATTGGTTTTTCTCCGGCTGAAGTAATTTCGTACAGCGCCAGATTTCCTTTGTCGGAGTTATAGTTGATTCCATCGAGCGAAACCGAAACCGGTGAATCAATCCTTTCGTTGGTGGTTTTTACACTGAATTTTACCAGTTCCTGTGCAAATGCAGGAGACGTGAAAAACAGAAAGAAAACAAAAAGCCCCCTAAATCCCCCGTGGGGGGACTTTTTGCAACAGTGAATTTTCAGATTATTACTAAGATTTTTTATCATTATCCAGGATTTTTTATTTGATTGAATTCCATTCTTTTCTTACCCCTCTCCCTTGGAGAGGTCGGGAGAGGCCGCCTCCCTATCAATTGTTTCCTTAAACGCCAGAATATTTTCGGTTGTAACATTTGGTGGCATTCCTCCGCCACACGACCAGATCACACGGTTGTTATCGCCAAATTCGCGAATCATTTTGCGGGTTTCTTCACGCACTTCATCGGCCGATTTGGCTGCCAGCACATCGCGCGGAGGTAAGTTGCCAATCAGCGCAACTTCGGATCCGGCCAACTGGCGGATTTCTTTCATTGAATGCTCAAAACTAAAATTGAAAAGATGCACACCCATCTTTTTCAGGTAGGGTGTCGAAATCAATCCTTGTGCATCGTTATGAAAAAAATTCAGTTTCGAATCGAAAGCATTGAAAATGCGTTTGATATATGGAACAGCAAATTCGCGGCATTCGTCGTCGCCAATAAAACCAACAATATCATCCAAAATCAGAATTCCTTCAATACTTGGGAACATCTCTTTCTGATGCTGAATCCAGTCGATTGAAAACTGCGTGATAGTTTCGAGCAGCCTGTGGCTGTTTTCGGGGTCCATCATAAAGCCCATCATCAGTTCGGTGGTTCCCATCAGAAACGACGCAATATTCAGTGGACCGCGCGCCACGGCAAACTTTATTTCGTGCCCCATTTCATTAATGGGTTTCTGGTAGTTCGCCAATCGTTGAATCACAAATGGCAACAAACCATCGGTTTTAGGGTTGGGTCGTTTCAGGTTGATGGCTTCAGAAACATCGCTCATAATGCGGTCGGCATGTGGCAGGTTGTAGTTGTTCCAAACCAGCTTAGCACCAAAAGCCGAAGGTTCGGTACACATACCAAATTCTGACCAGAAACCAGGTAAAAAAGTGATATCAGGAAACGTTTCGATTACTTTTTTGTTGGTTTGAAACCAGATTTCTTCGGACGAATAAAATTGCAGCGTTGAAACACCCGCCCAGCCCGGAATCCAGGGACTGTCAACAATAAATCCGGTTATAGGTTTCTCTGGTGTTTTACCATGAACTGTACTTAATAACAGTTCCCACTGTTGGTTTGTCATAATTTCTTTGAATTTAGTTTGCTTACAAATTTACTTATCGCACCCCGATAATTTCAGTATTATTTTTGCAACAACTTGTACTTCGTTAACAGATTTACTAATATTGGCATTGATGAAGATAATGCACGAACATATCGATTTTCCCGGGCGCTCGGCAGTGAAGGTGAAATATTGCGACAAACCGCATTTTACCTATCCGTGGCATTTTCATCCTGAATTTGAAATTCTGTACATAACCGAAGGCAGCGGAACCCGTTTTGTGGCCGATAGTATCGAAGATTTTAAATCGAGCGACCTTGTTTTGGTTGGCAGTTCACTTCCGCATTTCTGGCGCAGTGAAGAAAAATACCTGAACAGCAATGGAAAGCTCAGTGTTAAATATTACGTTATTCAGTTTCCAAACAATTTTTTACAGACCGAAATCCAGAACTATCCTGAATATCACTTGATTGGTGATTTGCTGGGCAGGGCTGCCCGGGGTGTTTGTTTCAAGCGCGAATTTGCCGAAAGTGTGGGTAAAAAACTGGCAAAAGTTGTCAAAGCCAGTGGGTTTGAGCGAATCATTTATTTACAGGAACTTTTGCAGGAAATGGCCAAAACAGCTGAGTACCGATTACTTGCCGGTGAACTTTACCATCATGATACTTTGAATTTTACAAATTTCAGGCTTACAAAGGTGATGCAATTTTTAAATACCAATTACCAACATAAAATTGAGCTTGAAAAAGTAGCCGAAATCGCCAACCTTCATCCGGCTGCGTTTTGTCGGTTTTTTAAGGAGAAATCGGGAAAATCACTTTCAGAATATCTAAACGATAGGCGTATTGGTTACGCCTGCCGGCTGATTACCGAAGGCAGGATGTCGGTTTCACAAATTTCATACGAAAGCGGGTTTATCAACCTTTCGAACTTCAACCGCACTTTTAAAAAACACACAGGTTTTACGCCAACCAGCTATTTCCAGGAGTTCCAGCGGCAGCCGGGACTTTGAGTTTCCAACTCAAACATTTTTTTTGGAAAAATCACGGACTTTGGAAAGTCCATGTCCTGGTGACCCCGGGACTTTGAGTTTCCAACTCAAAGAATTGACATTTTGTGCACAGGAATCATGGACTTTGGAAAGTCCATGTCCCGTTCTTTTTTAGATTTGTTTCCGAATCATTAAATTTGGTATCATGCAGCGGATACTCTTTTCAATAGTTTTATTTGGACTAAATTTTACACTGGTTCTTGCCCAGGAAGTTGAATTTTCAACGTCGTTTTGGGAAGACCCTGCTGTTTTCGAAATCGGGCAAACCGCGCCACACGCCTTTTTCATTCCGTACGATATTGCCGACGATGCCCTGAAAAATAAAAAGAGCCCCAATTTTTTGCTGCTCAACGGCAAATGGAAATTCAGGCTTTTTGAAACGCCTGATTCGGTACCCCAAGATTTCAGCAAACCTAAATATGATGTGGAAGAATGGGGCGAAATTACTGTGCCCTCGAACTGGCAAATGGAAGGATTCGACTATCCGAAATTCAGAAATATTGCCCTGACTTTTGAAAGCGACCCGCCAAAAATTCCGGATTATTTTAACCCGACAGGCTGTTACAAACTAAAATTTGAAATGCCAAAAACATGGAGCGAAAAAGAAATATTTCTCCGTTTCGAAGGTGTAAAATCGGCTGCTTACATTTGGGTGAATGGTAAACGCGTGGGTTACAACGAGGGTGGTTTTGAGCCCGCTGAGTTTAATATCACCCCTTTTGTTGTAAAAGGTGAAAACGACCTAGCCGTTGAAGTGCTTCGTTTCTGTGATGGTGCATATCTCGAAAATCAAGATATGTGGCGGCTTTCGGGCATTTTCCGCGATGTGAAGTTGTACGCAAAACCCAGGATTTTTATTCATGATTATTATGTTGTTACCGATTTCGATAATCAATACAAAGATGCCTCACTCAATATTGATTTCGACGTTAAAAACATGATGTCCGACTCAGTTTCTGGTTTTATAGCGGTTGATGTTTTCAATACTGATGGCCGTTCAATTCTGAAAGACGGCAAACTAACCGGCAGTTTTGCCATCGATACTTTTTCAGCTCAGAAAATAAAAATAAGCATGTTGGTAATCGACCCGCCAAAATGGTCGGCAGAGTACCCGAACTTGTTTACAATGCTGGTTCAACTGAAAGATGAGAAGGGTAAAATTCTCGAAATTTTCTCCAAAAAAATTGGTTTTCGCGAGGTGGAATACAAAAACAAAATCCTCACCATCAACGGTGTGCCGGTAAAGCTAAATGGCGTAAACAGCCACATGCACCACCCCGAACACGGGCAGGCCGTGCCGCTTGAAACCCTGCGGAAAGATTTGCTGCTGATGAAGCAATTCAATATAAATTGTGTGCGCACCTGCCACTATCCGCCAACACCCGAATACATTGATATGGCCAACGAATTGGGAATATATGTTTTCGACGAAGTGGGCGACGAAACGCACGCCAACGAATGGCTGTCGGAACGCAGCGAGTGGACCGAAATGTACCGCGACCGCAGCCGGAAATTAGTTTACCGCGACAGGAACCAGCCTTCGGTGATTGTGTGGAGTGCCGGCAACGAATCGGGTAAAGGTTCAAATATTAACGAAGTGATTAAAACCGGAAAAACCATCGATCCGAGCCGTCCCGCCTGGATGTATGGCGGAAACGATTTTTACCTTCCGTTTGAAGACATTGTTGGCCCGCGCTATTGGATTCCCATCGATTATAAAAATCTGGCGGAAGGAAAGGTATTGCCGGCAGGCGATAACCGGGCTTCGTTTATGGACGAATACCTTGCTGCAACCGGTAACGGTTTGGGCGGGCTTGATGAATACTGGGAACTGATTTGGAAACATCCGCGACTCACCGGAGGTGCAATTTGGGACTGGATTAGCCCGGGCATGAAGACACCGCGCTGGATTTTACGTGACCTCTCGCCAACCAAAAACGATGGGCAAATTATGGGACGACCGGTTTTTACAGATGGAAAAAACGGACGCGGACTTCAGTTTTCAGGCCACGACGACTGGATTGAATTTTACCGCCACCCAAGCCTCGATATTGCCGGAAATCAGCTTTCCATCGGGTTATGGGTGAAACCTTCGAAAATTCCGCAGCCCAACACTTTTATTACAAAGGGGAAACATGGGTACGGCATTATTATGGAAAATGCTGAAACACTCGAGTTTTATATTCACAGCGGAAAGCGAATTTCGGCAAAGGCAAAAGTTGCAGCCGATTTTTACGATAACTGGCATTTCGTGGCAGGTATTTACGATGGCAGCAAACTAAGTTTGTATGTTGATGACAAACTTGTTGGACAAACCGGTTTCAGCGGAAATATCAGCGACACGCCGTTTCCGCTGTGCATTGGCCGTGAGGCTGAAACGCTTGACCAGGGAGAATTTTCGGGCAGGCTTTCGAAAATGATAATCGACGATGTGCGTGTTTTCAGTAAAGCTGTTTCGATTGAAGAGCTGAAAAACAAACCAGAAAATGCAGTGCTGGCGCTCGATTTTGAAACCGATAAAAAGGACGGCGACTTTTTTGCCGTTGGACTTGGCGGAAGAACCTATGGAATTATCTGGCCCGACAGAACCATTCAGCCTGAAATTTACCAGATAAAAAAATCGGCACAACCTGTTAAAATTGAACCGGTTGATGTGGAAGATGGAAAAGTGAAAATCACCAACCGGCACATGTTTAAAAACCTGAACGAACTCACAGGTTTATGGCAACTCACGGTCGATGGCGACACCATTCAGCGCGGCTTTTTTGAAATCGATTTACCCGCCGGTCAGTCGGGTATTGATTCAATTCCGTTCAGGATGCCAAAAATTGAAGAAGGAACCGAATGTCTGCTCACAGTTTCGTTTCTGCAAAAAGGGAAAACAGAGTGGGCCCCTGACGGTTACGAAATTGCTTTCGACCAGATGGTTGTACAAACTCCGGTTTACGAAAAAGAAACCACAACAGAAAAAGGAAATATTTCGGTAGCCGAAAATATAAACGAAGTTGTGGTTTCGGGCTCCGGGTTCAGGTATGTGATGAGCAAAAAAACAGGGAGTTTCAGTTCGATGCAATTCAACGGAACTGAATATTTTAAAGGTGGCCCCGTGTTTAATGTGTGGCGTGCACCACTGGTCAACGACATCGATCCCTGGGGAAGCGAAGCTTTCAAAGGGAAAAATTTCACACCCGGTCTGGGGCGCAGCATCGACAACCAATTGCGTACACTCGGCATGCGCGACCTGATTGTTCAGGTTGATGAAACGGATGTGATAAAAAAGTCGGATGGCAGTATTGAAATCAGGATGAAGGTTTTCTCCAATTCCACTTTGCCAACTAACAGCCGGATGACGTCGTACCAGAGTTTTTCGGCATTCGAACGCAATGAGACATGGACAATTTCTGCTGATGGCACCATCGATTTAACTCAGGAAATTATTCCACACGGCACAATGCCCGACATGCTCCAAAAAATGGGTTTGCAGTTTGAGTTGCCAAAGCAATTCAGCAATGTTGAATGGTACGGGCGCGGACCATTTGAGAATTACCCCGACAGGAAAACAGGGGCAAAAATCGGCCATTTCAAGTCGGATGCCGACCAAATGTACGAACCGTACATTATTCCTCAGGAATACGGCAATCGCTGCGATGTTCGCTGGTTGAAAGTACAGAATTCCGAAGGAAAAGGGTTGTTGATACAAGGTGGTGAAGCGCTGAATTTCAGTCTGCATAAATTTACCACCGACAACCTCGAACGTGCGTTTTATACCTACCAGTTGCAGGATGCACCAAATACAATTTTAAATGTTGATTTTGAAGTTACCGGGGTTGGAGAAACTGCTACGCGGCAGTTGCAGCGGTACCGGGTGCTGCCGGGGTACAGGAACTACAAACTTACGATTAAGCCGTTTTGATTTATCTCGCAAAGACGCGAAGAGATGAAAAAATTTCGTTGCGACTTTGCGTGAGTTACAACAATTCCCACAATTTCCACGCCTGAATATGCTTAATTCCTTTGTTTGAAGGCATTGTTAAATCATCCATTGTAACTACATATTTTTCATAATTGTCGTCAATAGTTTCCAACGAAGTATATTCGCGTTCAATAGTTTCCGGTTCGGTCAATAAATAGGCACATTGTATATAAATCAATTTGTCAGCCTTTTGGGCAACAAAATCAAGCTCTTTGTTCCTGATGTTTCCGGTATATACTTCATATCCTGCCCTTCGCAGGTCTAAATACAACAAATTCTCCAGCATGTACCCAAATCCGTATCCAAAACCAGGATACAAATAATTTTTATATGCCAAATCATTGGCATAAAATTTCACGTTTCCGGCAATGGTTTGCTTTCCACGGATATCATAACGTTCGCAGCGGTGTATTAAAAACGAATCCTGAATGTACCCGATGTAGTTTGAAATGATGTCGAAGCTGGTTTTTCGTCCCAGACTTTTAAAATAATTGAAAACATTGCTCACTGAAATAAGATTTGAAGCATTGTTTATCAGGTAAACAAAAATATTTTCCAACAATTTCGGTTCCCTGATATTTTGACGTTGAATTATATCTCTTAGCAACACTGTATCTTTTATTGCTGATACATAATTACGCCTTGTTTCAGCATTCGGAAGCAAAAAAAGCTCAGGCAATCCACCCGAAGACATGTATTGCACATAACTTTCCTTAGATTGTTCACTCCCGGTTATACCAAGGTATTCAGCGTAACTGAACGGAAATATGTCAAAATTGATGTACCTTCCCGAAAGCATGGTGGCAAGTTCTGTTGAAATCATTTTTGAGTTTGAACCACTGATAAACAATTCATAGCTCCCAGTGTAATCCTGCGAGTATGAGTTTATCACTTTTTCCCAGCCGTCAATATTCTGAATTTCATCAATAAAAATGTAAACCTTTCCAACAGGTTTCAGTTCCGATTTATACAATTTAATTAATTCGTCGAGTTCTTTATAGTTGGTCAGAAAATCAAATTCGGTAAACTCCTTGTTTATAAAAAGTGTGTTTATGGCTTGAATTCCATTGTCAATCAGGTTTTTTGCCACCTGTCTCAGTACATAACTTTTTCCGGTGCGACGTTGCCCGACAAGCACCTTTATCAATCGGGTACCCATGTAATCTGCAATTTTTGCAGTATAACCGCTTCTTAAATATCCCAATTCTGGTAATTTATCACCCCAGAAATTGAATTTCCATAATGCAGTCAATCTTTCGTCCATACACGAATGTTTTGCGCAAATATAAAAATATTTCGTCTATGGACGAATAAATTATCAAATCATAAAATAATTCGTGTATGCACGAATAATTTCACAAAAAGAAAGATATATTCGTGTATGGACGAATACGTTCATATGTTGGAATCTGTTCTTTTCCGGTTTATTTATTTCAATCCGGTTTTCCGGTTGGCAATTTAAAAGATATAATAAAAGATATAACAAAAGATGTGGCTAAATACATGTTATACAGAAGCTTATATAATCCGTCAGCTAAAGCAGACGGCAAAAGAAATCCAACAGAATTTTTATTTGTGAAAAAAATTGCCGTTCACTTAGTGAACGGATTCAATGAATGCCAATGTCTGTTGGGTTTTAACCCCATTTTGTTATAGTTTTTAATTATTGACAAAGTGCCTAATTCAATAAAATAAAATGGTGAGCCTACTCCGAAAAATAGGAAATTCAATGATTTTCATCTGTTTGACCCCTAACCCCAAAGGGGAACATCT
>DYSZ01000309.1 GCA_020726265.1 Draconibacterium orientale | reverse complement strand
CTATAGGTTCCCGCATTCACATAAAAGTTGCTTGTTGTCTGAAATACATCCGATTTCCCATCGCCGAAATCCCAAAACCACCTGTTTTCGGTTCCCACGGCCACAAACGATTCATCGGTAAAAACGGTCGTTGAGCTCTGGCATGTGTTTTCAAACCCGAAATCAACTTCAGGCAAAGATCCAACAGGAACGGCATTATAAACTACCTGCATGGGAGAGGTTTTGAAGTACATGCGCATACCCGCCAAATGGAAACCTCCTGCCGCAAAAACATGCTTCACTGTGTCGCCCTCGGCATCATCAAATACGCCATCAGAATTCAGATCCCAGAGCACAGCAACGATGCTGTCGGTAGTTTGGGTGATGTTGTAAAGGTGGGTGGTATCGTCGACGCAAACGGTGTCGTAGGTAAAATCCATATTGGTTTCATAGGTCACTTCCACGAAAAAATCCCTGGTTACGGAACATCCTGCAATGCTTGAAACAACAACATTGTATTGGGTGTTCACTACTGGAGCAACCTGAATATCAGGTTCTGTACTTCCTGTAGACCACAGCACCGACACGTCTGGCTGAACTTCAACAAAGAGTGTTCCCTCATCCCCTGCTTTTATTTGAAGGGTGTCGGGTGAGGCACTGATAATTTCAGGGAGAGGTTCTACTTCCACCCATATGCTGTCGCGGCTTTCAATATCAAGTGTGTCGATCATATTCACCCAGAACCATGCAGACACTTCAGGGGCTATCTCAATGGTTTGGGAGGTAGCATCGTTCGACCATAGGTAGGATACCATGTCGTTGGGAGCACTTAATGTTATTGATTCGCCAGAACAAATGGTGTCGAAAGTAATGGTGTCGCGGTTATGTTGAAAGGTTGTGGTTAAAAAACGGGCCGTGTTAGTGTTATCAGAAGTTGAGAAGCCAGAATCACCAGCGATAGCGATGTGGCTACAAAACAATAAGATAGAAAAAAACAACCCCGATTTTACCATAATTTTATCTAACAATCGTTTATTTTCAGCATTTAGCACGTAAAAATAATGGTTTAAGCAAAGCTTTTGTAAGAGATGCTGAATTAGTTTTTCACAATCTGTTAAAAACCCTTAAAGGCTCACTTTTTTTGACTGACATCGCCGATTAATATGGCTAGGTGAATTTTTTTTTGAAAACAATAATTATTTATTTGCTGGTTTGAAAAAATATTTATCTTTGCACCTCGTTTTTAGGAACATTCCTCCTTAGCTCAGTTGGTTAGAGCATCTGACTGTTAATCAGAGGGTCGCTGGTTCAAGTCCAGCAGGGGGAGCTAAAAGAAAGGTCGGAAAAATCCGGCCTTTTTTTATACCCGATGATGTACTACATTTACATATTATATTCGCCTGTTCACCAGAAGTATTACGTAGGTTACACGCACGATATTAAATTGCGTTTATATCAACATAACCATACGAAGAGGACTACTTTTACTTCGAAGTACAGACCCTGGGAGCTGGCCGCTTTGTTTTCCTGTTCGAAGGAAAAATCGGAAGCAATGCGCATTGAGAGATTTATAAAGCAACAAAAACGGGTCGCTTTTTTAGAAATGATGATTCGATGTGATACATTTAGTGGTGTTTTGGCTCAGTTGGTTAGAGTCCCGCATTTGCGGGATTAATCAGAGGGTTCCCGCATGCGCGGGACAAGCGCTGGTTCAAGTCCAGCAGGGGGAGCTAAAAGAAAGGTCGGAAAAATCCGGCCT
>DYSZ01000132.1 GCA_020726265.1 Draconibacterium orientale | reverse complement strand
CATGCTTTTGTTGTTCCAGTGTTCGCGCAGGTTGCCGTCTTCTGTATAATTTTCGAGCGAATGCATTCCGGGATTTACCACCCACAAATCGCCATAGGGATTGATGTCGATATCAAAATACGGGCTGGGAATGATAAACCCAAATTCGCTTTCGGTTACTTTCCCGTCGAAAGAATTAAGTATTTGTCCATCGTGGTTGTATCGGTGCACTTTCCGGTTTCCGGCATCGGCCACAAAAACCGAGGTTTCTGAGGCGGCAATGGCAGTTACCAAAGCGCTGTCGGTAAGCGCCGGCCAGGTTTTTAACAATGAGCCTGTTTCGTTGTAAAGGTTGATGGCATTATTTACAGCAATAAAAATCTTTTCGCCAAAAACCTCAACCGCTTGCGGCATGCCGGTTAACCCGATTTCGCTGAGCAGAATCCCATCCAATGCGATAACCTGTATTTTATTGTCGCCTGCCAGATAGATTTTTTCGCCCGAAATGGTGATTGCAACTGGCGTTTCAAAAGCAATCCTGTAATTGCGCGTTTCTTTAAAATGAATGAGCGTGGAATCCACCGTTTTAAAGTTGTCCACATTGTATTTAAACGGGTTCGGCCCGGTTTTGTCGGGTTTGTTGCTCAGGTAATCGCCTGCAATGATGGCCACAATAACCACCGCCAAAACAATTAAAAATATTACGATTCCTTTGTTTTTCATCATCTTCAGTATTTAGATTGTGAGATTTGAGTAGTGAGTAATGAAACGGAAAACTTCCTGAATTTCTCAATAAATATTATCATTTCAAATGAATTTCTTTGTAAACAGATTTCGACTTCGCTCAAACTGACCGACGGACGGAACGCTGACGAAGGGTGAAACTCAGAAATGAACATTCTTTTCAGTCTTATTAATTTACAAATTCCTGACAATTCTATCAGTCTCCATCAATCTCCAATAATCTCTACCAATCACTTTCTTTTTTCTTCTCCACTAATTTCACAAATTTCCACAAATAAGCTTTATCTCAATCAGTCTCAGTAAATCACAATCAATCTCTTTTTTAATCCATCAATCTCCACAAATCTCCATTCTTCTCCATCAATCTCTTTCTTCTTCACAAATTCAAATCAATACACACCATTTTCTTTGAGTCGCGCATCAGCAGGTAACCGTTGGCCAGTGCAAAAGGTGCCCAGGCATCGTGTCCGTCTTCAATTACCTTTACCTGTTCGAGTTGAATATATTTTGAAGTGGATGGTTTTGCGATGGTGAGCGTGGCATCGTCGTTCAGGATAAAAAGTTTGCCATCGGCCATAAAATAGGGGCCAAGTCCGAAACGATTCTCTTGTCCGCTAATCCAAACCGGCTTTTTCGTGTCGGCAGGATTCACACAAATCAACTGGTTGCGCATGGTTCCTCCATCTTTCGGCATGATGCCAAACAAATGGCCCTGCCAGTAAATGGGTGTTTGCTGTTCGCTGGCCAGTCCGTCTTTTGGTGCGTAATCGTATAAAACTTCAACATTGAATTTTCCTTCGTTTTCCTTTAGTTGCAGCATCATGCTTCCCGCGCCATAACCAGCGGTGACAAAAATCTTACCGTCGGGCATACAAACTGGCGACGGAGCCACCACCGAGTGGTTCCATTCCGAGGTTTCCCAAAGCACTTTACCAGCATCGGGGCCATCGGCAGCAATACCAACCATTCCACCCACCGAGCTGTACACAAACATTTTACGCCCTCCAAAAGTGTAAGGCATTACCGATGAGTGACTCATTTTCCAGCCATTCGGGTTGGGTGTTTCCCAAACTTTTTGCCCTGTTGCGCAATCAACAGCCACCATCAGCGCCTTTCCTCCGGTGGCAATAATTGCCAGGTTATTATCGATTAGCGGACACTGGCCGGTGTACCAAAGCGGAATTTCAGATTCATATTCTTTTGCCACATCCAATCCCCAACGCATCGAACCATCTTCTCGGTTGAGGCACATCACATGGCACATCGGGCCCATTGTTAAAATATAATCTTTGGTGACGGCGGGAATGGTGCGCGACATGCCGTGGTTTCGTTTGATGTTGAGTTTATAGCCGCGGTTCCACTGTTCTTTTCCGTCGGCGAGCGAAAAACAGCGTAAAATGTCGGCGCGTTTTTCTTCGTTGTAATCCAGTATATATGCAAGTCCTTTGTAAATAGCGGCTCCGGAGTGGCCCTCGCCCATTTCCACTGACCAAACGATTTTTGGGCCTGCACTGCCAAATTTTTCTTTCAGTTTTACGGGCGATTTCGAAATATTGTCGAAATCGGCCCCCCTGAAGCGCGGCCAGGTTTCCGAAAGCTCGGTGTATTCAGCAGAGAATTGCTCGAAAAGTTCGCCGATTTTTACTTCCTGCGCAGCCAGTCCTTTACCGCGGTTGTCAGCGCCCGGTTCGCTGGTTTTGTAATCGTTGGTGGGGTCGGTGTAAATCCACCAAAGCAGCGAGATGACTGCAAGTATGGCAATCGAATAAACAGAAATATTTATGATTCGCTTTGAGCTCATTTACTCTTTTATGTTGAAAACCATCAGTACTTCGCCGTGGCGAAGTAACATTTTCCCATCGGCAATAAAAGGGTGAGCCCAGTGTGTGCCGGCACCTTTGGTGATTTTGAATTCACTGATGAGTTTGAAGCCATCGGGTGATGGCTCAATTAAGCCTACATTTCCTTTTTCGTTGTAGGTGTACAACAGTCCGTCGGCCATTACCATGGCACCTTTTGAACCCCAGGTATGTTCCCACATAATTTTTCCGGTTTGCCATTCCATGCAAACCCAGTTTCCTTTGTTGTTGTTCAGCCAGTTTGAACCGTACAAATAGCCATCTTTTAAAATAACGCCATGATGGTGGTTGTCGAAAATGGTATCGGTAAAAACTTCGGTAGCTGAATTTCCATCTGCTGCCATTTGTATCATTTTCGCGTTATAGTCATAGCCCATGGTCAGGAAAATCCTATCGTCTTTGAAAACAGGTGTGTTGGTCCAAATCAACCCATTCTGGTCCCATTTTTCAGGATTGTGGTACTTGTAGCTCCATTTAACTTCTCCGGTTTCGGGCACAATTGCAAGCAAATCTGTCCCAATAACTGCGAAAATGTATCTGAATCCATTGTATTGAAAAATAGTTGGCGATGCATAAGCACGCGGACCGCCCATCGATTTGGTTTGCCAAATCAGTTTACCAGTCATTTTATCAAAAGCCACCACGCTGGTTATGGGTCCGCCGGGTGTGCAGATTACTTTGTCGTCAACAATTAGCGGGGTTTCAGAGTTCCCCCAGATGTGGTATTCACATTCAAAATTCTTGTCAACATCCACTGCCCAAATCTCTTTACCTGTGGCTTTTTCAAAACAAACCAACCGTCCGGTACCGCTTTGCACATAAATGCGTTCGTTCTCAATGGTCGGAGTTGCGCGCGTATCGGGGAATGATTTATTCCACGACCGTCCGTAAGGAACCTGCCATTTTATGTATCCCTGCATGTCGATTGCACTGAGGTAATCGAGTGTGTCAATCATCCCGGTAACATAAATCATGTTTCCGTCGAGGATGGGTGACGACCAGCCTTTGCCTATTTTTTCCACTTCGAGTAATTGCTGTGGACTACCTTCGGGCCAACCTTTTAGAAGATCGGTTTCAGGGAAAATGCCATCACGATTCGGGCCGCGCCACTGTACCAGTTGTGCGCTGGAACTAAATACAAGAATCAGGAAAACAGAATACAAAAGAATTAACTTCATTAGAATTTTTTAGTTGGGTTATTAAAAATGAAACAGGAAAACCTGCCCAATAAGAAAGGTTTTATTTTATTTTATAAGCAATTAATACGTTTCCATGGCGCAAATAAAGCTTGCCACTATCGATTACAGGGTGCGACCAATGTTGTTCAGAACCAAGTACTACTTTTGTTTGGCTAACCAGTTTAAACCCTGAGGGACTTGCTTCCACCAAAGCCAGTTCACCTTTATCGCTGTAGCAGTAAAGCATTCCGTCGGCATAAATTACCACACCTTTCCCGATAGTTTTATCGGCATATTTTTCGACACCGGTTTTCCAATCCACACAACGCCATTCGCGGTTATTGTCGCCAGATCCGTATAAAAAATCATTCACCAGTACCATTCCACCCATACGGCTGTCGAGTTTTTCGCTGAACCAGGCTTTTGTAACACTGCTGCCATCGGCGCTTAATTCAAGTTTAACACCACCCTGACCGTAACCGCTAAAGCAAAAAAGTCCGCCATCGGCATAAACCGGGGTATTCGCATGAACCTGGTAACGGTTTGTCTGTGGATGCGACCAAAGCATTTTTCCTGTTGAAGCATCCAGACCAATAATGTTTTCAGCAGTCATTGTAACCAATAATTTTTTTGATTTAAGATCAACCAAAATGGGCGTACAATAAGCCGAAAGTTCACTTTTCCCTAGAGAAGACCAAACCAGGTCGCCATTGTTTCGGTTAAGTGCAACTACATTGTTTTTCTTACCTCCGGGAGTTACATACACCAACCCACCGTCAATCACCACGGTTTCGGTTACGCCCCAGCGAATGTTTTGTCCATCGAAATCCCTGAAAACATCTTTTTCCCATTTCACACTGCCGTTATTGGCATCCATGCAGGTTAAAACGCCAAGTCCGGAGTAGATGTAAAGCAAATTTCCCGCAATAACGGGTGTGGAGCGTGAGCCCGGATAACTTTCAGAAAATTCCTTACCATAGGATGCTTTCCATTTTAGTTTTCCATCGGGGGTTAACGCGAAAATGTAACCGTCGTTATCCATCATTCCCGAAACGTAAATTAAGTCGTTGGCGATTGCCGGAGATGAGTGACCCTGACCAAGTTGATCGAAGTGCCATATTATTTCAGGTCCCGCAGCCGGCCATTTTTTTAGCAGACCGGTTTCAGGATAAATCCCGTTTCCTTCAGGTCCGCGCCATCGGGTAGGAGTTTGAGCCTCAATATACATCGATGAAACGATAAGAATTACAATCAGTAAAATTGTTTTACGGTTCATGGTTTTAAGTTAAAAATTAAAGATTCTAAAATAGCATCAAAACTAATATTTGCATAGCGTTGCAGTTATTTATCATGAGTTTAAATAATGTGATTGTGTAAACCTTAATGCATACTTATTTAGCTGATTTTGGTTAGTTTTCACAACTTTATGCTAAAATAATTTCAGTGTGTAATAAGTTTGAAATCCTTTACAGGGGAACATCAATTCTTTAGAACGAAAATGGATGGAAAATTTACCATAAAGAAAACCTGTTCTCCGGGTTTGTATAATAAAGGTTATTTTATCTTAGAGGCCTGAACTTTTAACTAAAAACCAATGACATTTAAAACAAAATGAGCAAAACAAAAAAAGGTCTTTTTACCACCGAAGACGGGCGGAATCATACTTTTATCTTTTTTCTTGTAGCCCTGCTTTTTACATTATGGGCAGTGGGTAACAGTCTGATAGATACGATGGACAAGCATTTCCAGGATTATTACCATCTAACAAAGGCCGACTCTGCCAACGTGCAGTTTTCGCATTACCTGGGCTATTTTTTTATGGCGCTTCCTGCGGGGTGGTTTATTCATAAACTGGGTTACAAATGGGGAATAATTTTAGGTTTGGGTTTGGCTGCGCTGGGTAGTCTGTGGTTTTATCCAGCCACCAAAATCGATGGTTTCTGGGCCGTTTTGCTTGGCGTTTGCCTTGTGGCTATGGGTTTTTCGTTCCTCGAAACCGTAGCAAATCCTTATACAACGGTTCTCGGAAATCCAAAATATGCTGCTTCTCGAATTAATCTCGCTCAGTCGTTTAATGCCATTGGCTGGCCAATTGCCCCGTTTATAGGCGGAATATATTTTTACCACACCGACGATTTGCTCACGGCGCAGCAAAATGCCGAAATTGCCCACCAAACCATGTGGATTCCATACGTGGCGCTGGCTGTTATTATCGGGGTGCTGATTATTTTATTTCTGAAAAGTAAAATGCCCGATGTTACCGAAGATGATAATTCGGGTGCGGAAACTGAAGCTGAAAAAGTGGATGTTTTTGGTCAGAAAAGACTGATGTCAACAATTCTGCTGTATGTTACCGCCATTTTATTCAGTTTTGCATTAGGAATGATTGTACGGTTTTTTGTGCAGGTTTTTTACATGGACCGTGAAACGCTTGCCAATGCTGAAGCAATGGTAGCTTTAAACCATACTTTAACCCGGATATTTTATGTTGTTACTGCTGTTGCAGGAATTGGTTCAATTGCTTTTATTGCGCTTAAACGCGGGAAACTTATTCATAAAAACAGCCTCTGGTCGGCACCACATTTTACTGGTGCAACAATTGCACAATTTCTGTATGTGGCAGCGCAGGCTGGCATTTTTAGCTTTTTTATCAATTATATGGTCGAAGAAGTTCCGTCAATCAGCGAAAGCATGAAAGCCAGCTGGCTGATTGGTGGCGAAAATGGCTCAATTCTCAGAGATGGTTCCTTTTTTCTGACCGAAAAAGGCGCCACTTCTCTTATGTCGTTGCTGGCATTTCCGTTGTTTCTGCTGGGGCGTTTTACCGGTTCGTTTATTTTACGGGTTACCAAAGCGCACATCATGCTTGGCATTTACTCGTTTATTAATGTAATTCTGATGCTTGTGGTGGTTGCCAACCTGGGCTGGATTTCGGCGATTTCTGTTTTTCTCAGCTTCTTTTTTATGTCGATTATGTTTCCAACTATTTTTTCGTTAGGAATTTTTGGGTTGGGTGAAAAATCAAAAATAGCATCGTCGTTTATAGTGATGGCCATTATGGGTGGCGCTGTTTTGCCAAAAGTAATGGGTGCTATTGGCGATGCTGAAGGCATGTCGGCAGGTTATATTGTTCCTGCGATTTGTTTTGGAGCTATTGCATTGTATGGCTTTTTCTGGGGTAAACTGAGTGGTTCCGATGGCGTGAGCACCGTAAAACTGGGAGCGGGACATTGAAGAAGAGGCCGGATGGGGGAAAAGAGATTGATGGAGAAAAAAGAGATTAGTGGAGATTGATTGTGATTGGAGAAGAAGCGAGATTCTGGATACTTGATTCTTGATATTTGGAATTTGATTCATGGATTCCGGCTGGAAAGAATGGAGATTGATTGGGATTGATGGAGATTGGGAAAGTTGAAAGATTCTTGATCCTTGATATTTGGAATTTAGAGATTGAGTTTTTGGAATTTGATTTCCTGATCTCATATCGTTGAACTTTCAACCTGAAACGCTGTTTTGGTAACTGAAAACATTTGATTCATGGACATTCAGCAAATATTTAAAAACAACCGCCAGTGGGCAGAAGATAAACTCGGGGCCGACAATAATTATTTTAAAAAACTGGCCTCAGGCCAAAATTCTAAAATACTGTACATTGGTTGCTCCGACAGCCGTGTTAGCGCTGAAGAGATGATGGGTGTTGCTCCGGGCGAAGTATTTGTGCACCGTAACATTGCCAACATGGTTCCTAATAATGATTTGAATTCACATTCGGTACTGAGTTATGCGGTAAATCACCTCGAAGTGGATCACATTATTGTTTGTGGGCATTACAACTGCGGTGGTATAAAAGCTGCAATGATTCAGCAGGATTTCGGCATCCTGAATCCCTGGTTGCGCAATATCCGCGATGTTTTCAGGCTGCACATGGAGGAGCTGCGGATGATTACAAATGAGGAACAGCAATACGACCGCTTTGTGGAGCTGAATGTACAGGAACAATGTATCAATGTAATTAAAACCGCTGATGTGCAGAAAGCCATTTTAACCCGAAACATTACCATTCACGGCTGGGTTTTCGATATTCATACCGGGCGGCTTGTCGATTTAAAAATCGATTTCCACAAAATCCTTGAAAAAATAATGGAGATTTACAAGATTCACTGAGAGTTAAAAAATTTAACCCACTTTGCAGCTAATCTGAAAAAGACGATTGCTGTTCAATGAATTGGCAGCCGTCGAGTTCAGATTTATGTACTACAGATTTTTTCTTTTTGAAGGGTGCGTATTTATATTTTAAGGCATCTTAAATCTTCCGCACTTGTGGGTTTGGTTCAGAGCAACGCCGTATCATAATCACTTCTTACTGCACGTTTTGAAGTTTGTTGATCATCCCTTCCAATGTATTGCAATCGGCCATATTCCCTTCCAAAATGGAAGAGTATTTTATAAATCCTCCGGGATTCACCACCAAGGCCAATACTACCAATTTGGCATCGTTGCGTTTTTTTTTACTGCGACCATATTGAGCCAATTTACTGCCCTGTTTACGACCCTCGAAATACGTGTTGGTCAGATCGTAAAGCATGATTTTGTCCTCAATATCAAACAATTTGTTGGTGTGCACGGATAGGTGTTGTTCCAGCTCGTCTTTCTCAGTATACAGTTTCTTCGAAATACGGTATAGCTGGTCTTTGGTAATCTTTTCGATATCATTTCCAGTAAGTTCGCATACCGATGAGTTTTCCTTGATCCACCGTGTTGTTTCCAATTCCGATGCAGGATAAACCGCCCTGCTGATAATATGGCTTTGAGCTAATTTTATTTCGTTCCGGCTCCAGCCCTGACGATCTGAAAAAGATGCAATCTGCAACTGGTTCATTGCCTGGTACGATAGCCATTCGGCTTCTATCTCCCGAGCATCCTTATTCCTGATACTATTGATATCTATCCTCTGGAAGTACTTGCCGCTTTTTGATGCCTTTTTCTCTTTTTTCTCAATAAGTACATCGATGCGTTTTTCGGCAACCATCCGGTTATAAAACTTATCCACATAATGAAGTACTGTTCTATCTTCGGTGTATGGCAACTCAAATAAAGGCCGATCGTAATTCTTAACTTTGGCGGTTAGTATTTTCTGGATCAGGTTGAGTTGGTCTGTACTTAATTCGTCCAGATAACCTGCATTTAAAATAATACGAAGGTACACCCTATCATTATTCGTGCGATGGCTCTCCACCAAACGGTAGTAGCCCGAATAGATTTTCGTTTCCGGATTTGTACGCATGGATACTTTGAAATCCATGACTGCAAAGTAAGCATGTAACTCGCAGATTATCAATACCCCCTTAGGGGCTACAAATCAAAATCGAAAAATGTATGAATTGAAAATCAGACACATACAAAATGAAAATAATTAAAAGCCCCGAATTTGAGGTGAAAATAATCGATTTTACACCGATGTTTCTGATTTTTTAGCGGATAGGCTGCAAGATAGGTTAGATGTCTGCCTAAGTGGGTTTGCACATCTTCTGCACAATTACCACCGCTAAAAAATACATTGAATAAATTTCCGATTATATCACTATAGGTGCTTCTAAAAATTAGATTTTTCGAGGCCGCGAATTTTTCAAAACCGGAGTTTACTGCTGTAAATGAGGATTTTGAAAAATGAGCAAAACGAAGAAAAAGCAATTTTTAGAACTCCCGTATAACTAAAACCTACGGGTTTAACCCGAGTTCCTTTTCATTATCAATGAGTTGAGACAGTATGGATGCGTTAAAAATATTATTTAAAAAAAATTCCAGAAAAAAGACTAACATTGTTTGATATTTTTGTAAATTCCTGCTGAAAAAATTTGTCACCATATTGTTGTGTTGTCATTATCACTAATAATAGGTGATTTTTTTCAATCCTCAAAACATTGTGTATTATATTAATAAACAATGTTTTATGAGGATATGTTTGTAACTTTGTTGTGGATTTAAGGTTTATCTATTAGGTAAACGATGTAGATTTATTCAACCGAAACATAACATCATTTAAAAATCATCAAATTTCAAAATTTATGAAACAAATTACGATTACATTAATGATTCTAGTCCTTATTGGACAAAGCATCGAAAGTGCAGCTTGCACAGGAATTAGATTAATTGCAAAAGACGGAAGCG
>DYSZ01000131.1 GCA_020726265.1 Draconibacterium orientale | reverse complement strand
AATCAATTGCCGTAAATTTCCGATAACTTTTGCACCCGTTTCGTGCAATCTTTCAGCCGACTGATGACCGTCGGCCACCAAAACACAGGTTATTCCTAATGCATCTGCTACTTCAAAATCGTGAACTGTATCTCCAATCATCAAGGTTTTTCCCTGCTCAATACCAAAAATTTTCATCATCATTTTCCCTTGGTCAACTTTCGAAACGGCATAATGGTCTGTTAACCCGGCAATGCCTTCAAAAAAATGAAGAATACCTTTTTGTTTCAGTGTTTCTTCGAGCATTCCGTGTTCCATAGCCGATAGCACAAACTGCCGCACTCCCTTTGCCCTGAAAAAGTTTAAAACCTCAACTGTGGATTCCTGAAGTGAACACTGGTTAAACCCGCGGATGTACAAATCGATGTACTGGTACGCTGGAATTGAAAAATCTTCTTTTGAAAAATCGAAACCGATGGTTTGGTAATATTCTTTCACAGGGAACGAAAAAACTTCGCGGTATTTTTTTGTATCCAGCAACGGCAATCCACGATCGGCCAACAGCGAGTTCATCGTGCTTACACAATAATATGTATCATTCAGCAGCGTTCCGTTCCAGTCCCACATGATGGTATTCATTTACGAATTCTGCATTTTAAGCATGTTGATAACGGGGTTGGCGTACAGTTTCAACACCCGTTCGTAGATATCGGTAATCGGGTAGTCGATGTCAACCATCGCTTGCTCGAACATGATTTCAAACCTTTTCTCCTCGTTGTAGGTGTATTTGTCCTTGAATCGATGTTCCTGCATCAGAATATCGTAGGCAATATAATTGTTGGGCCACAATTTGTAATTGGTATAAATCTGCCTGTCAATTTTATCGGCAATATCCTGGGCGATTCTGTTTTGCGACTCTTTTGATTTTGGGTTTTCGTATTCCTGATCGATTGTAATTGGTTTACCAAACGAAAACTGCATTCTGCCTTTTGGGTTGAACATACCCATAGCCATACTTTTCAGGTCGTCTTTGCTGGTTTTTGTTTGTCCGTAATGTTCTTTTTTTATCAACTCTTTAATTTTGGCAAGTCCGCAGGGTTCAAATTCGTACGAAATTGAAACAGGAACAATATTCAGCTCCCGATAACCTTCTGCCAGGCTTTTTGTATTGCTCATGTTAATCATTTTCAGTATGGCCAGCTGAGTTTTGTCGAACCCGTCTTTGGTACGGCCTTCGCGCTGTGCAATCCAAACCGAAAGTTTGTCTTCGGTAATCGATTTGCGGATAAAGTGCGAAACCTTGATCGAAGCTTCCATTAACTCGCGGGGGGGGAGATTTCGTTTGATAATAAATGCCCGGTTCAGTTTTACTGCATGTTCAATCCAGTTATATAATAAGAGGTTATTCCCAATGGCAATGAGCGTTGTGTTCATTCCTTTTTCGAAAATGAGGAAGTTGAGCAGCGCTGCATCAAGTACAATGTCGCGATGATTCGAAATAAAAAGATAGGGTTTCTTTTTGTCGAGGTTCTCAATTCCGGTGCAGATTAACCCATTCGATGTTTTGTTAATAACCGAACGCAGCAAATCGTAGATAAAAGTTCCCTGCAACTGTTTTATCGATTTTATCATTCGCAATTGCAGTTTTACCATCTCAATTTTTGGCCTGAACTTAAAAACATGCAAAAGAACCTCGTCGAAAACAGGGTCTTTTACCATTTCTGCAATTTTCCGCTTAACTTCCTTGTCGGTGTAAGGTCGTATATCTTCGAAATCGAGATGCTTCATTTACGGTGTTTTTATTTAAAACGAGGCAAAGTAACAAATTTCAGTTTTAAATTTTTACCCTGAGTTGAAATTTTAATTCGGTGCGGCGGCTTCCTGCAATTTCGTTATACCCCGAATTGATTACGTCGCGGTTGGTGTAGCCGGTGTTGGCAATTTTAAACCAGAAATCAATTTTTGGTGAAAACCGGTATTGCAGGTTGAGGTAAGTTCTGATGCCTTTGCCGTAATAGGCCGGAATGGAAAAAGTGTAAAGCAGGTCGTTTTCGTAAGCATAAATTCTTGTATTATAGCTGTTGGTGCTAAACCATGCCACACGTCCCGAAATACTTACTTGTAATTTTACCGGTTTGTACTGAACATCCTGAAAAACAATAAATCCGGTTTCACTTGTAAGTCCGCGGTAAAATGCATACTCAGCGCGGCTTTTCAGCGAAATGGTTTCGGTCGCCATGTAATTCAGGTTCAATCTTATTTTTTGTGTTTGTTCAGGCAGGTTTACGTAGCGTTCATTCTGAATAAATTTCACCTCTTTCTCTTCGTTTTTAAACCGAAGGTAAAAAGCTGTTTTTCCCGATAAAACCACGTTTGCCTGTGCCATTACATCCCACCCAGTTGACGGCGCAGCCGTGGAGTAATTTATCCACCCCGAGCGGTAAAAATCGGAGTATGCCGAAAGCGTAACAAATTTTACTGGTAGCAAACGAACACCAAAATACATCCCCGATTCGTTGTTCATATTGCTTCCTTCGGCAAAAGTATTGGCCCACAAAGCCTGATAATTGCGGTCGAAATGGCGGAAAAGAGCAGAAAACCCAAGCTGGTCGTTCAGCCTGATAACTGCTCCCTGTACCACTGCTTTTCCGCCCGATTTCGATATGGCAGCCTCGCCAAACAATTGGTATTTGCCGCGTATAAACTGGTAATCAATTCCACCTCCCAGATTTTCGTTGCCGCTGAAACGATAGCGGTTGTAAAGTTCTCCGGCCGGGTAAAACGGCGGATTTAGTTGCTGATGGGTAACGGTTGTACCAATTTTCAGGTTGTTGAAAATCAGTGAGAAAGATGCCCCGTAATTGATGTTTTTTACTGCGTCTTCATCGTTAATCTCGCTTGCAGTTCGATGATAACCAGAGGTTTGAAGGCTGGTGACATACATTCCTGCCGAATCGGTTCCGGCTAGGTTTCCATCGTCCTTTTTTTGCGAATAAAACAAACTGATTCGTGCTTTCCCGAATTTTGCTGTTGTGGCAGCCCCTCTGAAAAAAAGGTTTTCATCTACCCCTGTCGATGGTCTGATGCCCTGGTTGGTTTTCGAAATCTCAAGTACATTTTCCGACTTCCCCGAAGTGTATCCCTGCCACAATACAAGTCCCTGACCCGCCCTGACCAAATAATCGCCTGCCACAAATTGTTCAAAAGTTGAGTTCAGATTTAGCGCAACATGTGCCGAATAATAATCGAAACCGGCAGGATTTGAACCGCTAAAAAATGCTTCACCGGGGTCTTTTTCAGCAGTAACGCCAGCCAAAATCCGGTCGCCAGCATTAAACCTGTATTGGCTGTAGTACCTGTACTGATTTCCTTCGTAAGGCGTAACTCCTTCATCATTTGGTAGATATCCGTTTGCTTTTTGAAGGGTGCCGATACTGCGAAGCATAAGTTGGTTTTTAGTGTACTGAAATGCATCGGCCAGTTTTTTCTTTTCCATGCGAGGGCCAAAACTGATGAAAGGTTCCAGTTTCTCTAACAAATCAGGTGTAAAACCTTCGATGGTTTGCAGTTCGTAAATACTGTATGCCGGTCCAAAATTATTCACATACTCAAGCAGTTTTGCAATCTGAATATCGTTTAAAAGATACAAACGCGAAAGCTCGGCTGGTGTTGTAGCGTTAATATTCAGCTGCTTTTCTGCGAAACCTTCGAGGTCTTCAATCATCAGCGCAGCATCGGTTTGTTCATCAATCACATCAAGGTGCGATTCAACAATCGATTCAATCAACCGGCTGATATCTTTTTCCTGTGTCATTGCAATCGCAGGCAAAAGCAGCAAAATCATTGTCAATATTTGCCTTGCCAGTTTCATAATTCAATTTGCATTGAAATTGAAGGTGTAACTCCCAGATTTCCATGATACCCAAAACCGATGTCAGTGATGATTTTTCCTGAGCGATAGCCAATACCAGCTGTGTAGTTTACAGGTTTCCCGGAAACGCCAAAACGAAACGCCAGATTTTTGACAGGCATAAATTCAATCCCCGATTTTACGAGAAATGGACCGTTAATTTGCTGCTCGGCTTCGAGCGCTATCAAAACCATTTTGGGGAATTTGTAGTGGCCACCGAACCGAATTACCGTGGGCATTTTTTGTAACCCGCCGCTGGTTTCAATGCCCGCTTGAATAGGGTTAAAAAGATGCGCCCCCAGACTGATTTGTTCTGAAGCCCGGAACAAAACTCCTGCTTCGAAAGTGGCAAATCCGCGGGCGCTTTCGTTTTCAGGAAAGCGCGCTGAAAAATAGTCGAACTGCACGGCAGCCGCCAGCTTTTCACCAAGCATCCGGGCAAAAGCAAGTCCGAGCTGATGTTCTTTAAAAGTTCCTTTTCCGAATTGAGAAAAACTGATGCCAAAAGTCCCGGGTTTAGCAAGTATTACAAGTGTTCCGGCTGTGTGCGAAAGTTCATCCACCATAAACCGCGACTCATAGAAAACACCTGCTGAAAATGTGTTGAGTGTTGCCAATGTTGCCTGGTTGTGAAATGTTCCCCAAACATCAGCAACCGAGACGACAGCATTTGAAAGCGCGAGTGCCCGTGCCCCGGAGGGATATTTTTCGATGGCAGTCAGCCTGGCGGCCATGAAAAAAAACAGTGTTATTGTAAGGCAGGTTTTCAGCATAAAAAATAAAAGAGGTGGATTTTTTAGATTCACCTCTTTCAAAAATACAACAAAATATTTTGACTCAGTTCGTTTTAAACCTGAATTTTACTGTGGCCAGTTCTTCGTTTGCTTTTACAATCTTTTGTTTCAGGCTTTGTTTGTAGTCAACGAGTTTTTGCATCAGCAGTTCATCCCCGGTAGCCATCATTTGAACCGCCAGAATCGCGGCATTCAGTGCACCGTCAACAGCCACTGTAGCTACTGGAATTCCGGGAGGCATCTGCAAAATTGCCAATATGGAATCGAACCCTGAAAGACTGGCATTGATTGGAACACCAATCACCGGCAGCGGTGTCATCGCGGCAATAACCCCCGGTAAATGAGCAGCCATTCCAGCGCCGGCAATAATCACTTTAATACCCCGGGTTTTAGCTCCTTTGGCAAAAACTTCAACTTCATCAGGAGTCCGGTGGGCTGATAAGGCGTTGATTTCGAACGGAATTTCAAACTCATCGAACAGTTGCGCCGCCTTCTCCATCACCTTCAAATCGGAGGTGCTGCCCATGATAATACTTACTTTTGGATTCATTGTTTTATTTTAATATTTTTAGTTAACCGAATAGTTTTGTTAATTTGTGCCTTTCTTTTTAAAGGATGAAAATACACCAATTTAAGAACAATCAAAAATCAAATATTCGATAATGAAACAGGTAAAAATTCACGACAAATCTTTTGAATTGTACATTCCGTACGAGAAGATCCGCTCGGTAATTGAAAAGATGGCAGAAAAAATGAACACAGATTTTGCTGATAAAGACCCACTCTTTGTTTGTATTCTGAATGGTTCGTTTATGTTTGCCGCCGAACTTTTCAAACGAATCGAACTGATGAAAGCACAGATTACGTTCGTAAAACTGGCTTCTTATCATGGCGACAAAACCACCGGCGAGGTGAAACAACTTATCGGTTTTAACGAAAAAGTGGAAGGACGTACTGTTGTGATACTTGAAGATATTGTGGATACCGGAATCACTATCGATAATATTTTGGTTCAGCTCAGGGCAATGAAACCGGCTGAAATAAAAATTGCTACGCTGTTATTAAAGCCTGATGCACTGCAGAAAGAGGTTCAACTTGATTATGTGGGCATCAAAATTCCAAACGATTTTATTGTTGGTTATGGTCTCGATTATAATGGGCTTGGCCGCAACCTCATTAATATTTACACTGTTGTAAACGAATAAAAATCAAACTTATGCTGAATCTTGTATTATTTGGTCCTCCCGGTGCAGGGAAAGGGACGCAGGCTGGATTCCTGATAGAAAAGTACAATTTAATCCATTTATCAACCGGCGATTTATTGCGAAGTGAAATAAATGCGGGCACTAAACTTGGTCTTGAGGCTAAAAGCTATATGGACAAAGGCGAACTCGTGCCCGATGAAGTAGTGATTGGCATGATTAAAAGTAAACTCGAAACTGTGAAAGATGCCAAAGGTTTTATTTTCGACGGATTCCCACGGACGGTTGACCAGGCAAAAGCACTCGATAACCTTTTGGATGGGAACAAAACGCCGGTTTTGGGAATGCTTAGTCTTGAAGTTGAAAAACAGGAACTTATCGACCGGTTGGTAAGCCGGGGTAAAGTATCGGGGCGAGCCGATGACCAGGATCCCACTGTGATAGAAAACCGGATAAACGTGTACAACCAGAAAACGCTGCCTTTAATTGAATACTATCGCCCGCTGGGAAAACATTTCGGAATAAACGGAATGGGCAGTATTGAGGATATTGCACTCAGGTTGAAGGAAGTGATTGAAAAATTATAATTATAAAAAATGGCTGAATCGAATTTTGTTGACTATGTAAAGATTTATTGTAAATCGGGAAATGGCGGACCCGGTTCAGCCCATTTGCGGCGCGAGAAATTTACTGCGCTTGGTGGTCCCGATGGCGGAGATGGTGGTCGCGGCGGGCATATTATTCTGCAGGGAAGTACAAACCTGTGGACTTTACTTCACCTGAAATACCAGAAACATATAAAAGCCGGAGACGGCGGCCCCGGCGGCAAACAACGCAGCTTTGGTGCCGACGGCGAAGATATTATTATCGAAGTTCCGCTGGGCACAATTGCCAAAAATGCCGAAACCGGCGAGGTGCTTTTTGAAATCACCCAAAACGGAGAAAGCCGGATTCTCTTAAAAGGGGGAAGGGGTGGCCTTGGAAACGACCATTTTAAATCGGCAACATTTCAAACCCCGCGTTTTTCTCAACCCGGCGAAGCTGGCGAGGAAGGCTGGCATATTCTCGAACTTAAAGTACTTGCCGATGTGGGGTTGGTTGGTTTCCCGAGTGCCGGAAAATCAACACTGCTTTCGGTGGTTTCGGCGGCAAAACCGAAAATTGCCGATTATCCGTTTACCACGCTTGTCCCGAACCTCGGAATTGTTGGCCACCGCGAAAAACATTCGTTTGTTATGGCCGATATCCCCGGAATTATTGAAGGTGCCCACCAGGGACGCGGGCTTGGATTACGTTTTCTTCGGCACATTGAGCGCAATTCGATGTTACTTTTTATGGTGCCTGCCGACAGTAAAAACCACCTGAAAGAATACCACATTCTGCTCGACGAACTGGAACAGTATAATCCTGAATTGCTGGATAAGGAACGCTTCCTGACCATCAGCAAAGCCGACATGCTCGACCAGGATTTGATGAAAGAAATCAGCAAAGAACTAAAAGGAATACCGCACATGTTTTTTTCATCGGTAACAGGTTACAACCTGCAACAATTGAAAGACAAAATCTGGAAAATTTTAAACAGTTAAATGGGCTGGCTGCAAAATATCCTTGAAACCGACAAGGAACTGTTTCTGTATTTAAACAGTTTTCATTCCGATTTTTGGGACACAATAATGCTGATGATTACCCGCAAGGAAACCTGGCTCCCGTTTTATGCAATTATACTCTTTTACATTATAAAGAATTACCGGGGCAAAGCGTTTCCGATTTTGCTTTTAGTGGTGCTGGTTGTGGTAGCATCCGACCAGTTTTCGGTTTTGCTGAAAGAGAGTATTCAGCGGCTGCGACCAGTTCACGACCCTGAAATCGGGTCACTGGTGCACAATGTTTTGCGGAAAGGCGGCCAATATGGTTTTGTTTCTTCACATGCTGCCAATTCGTTTGCCATTTTTGCTTTTACCGGCAGGCTTTTTAAAAATCGCTGGTACACATATCTGTTGCTTTTTTGGGCTCTGCTGTTTTCATATTCGCGTATATACTCAGGCGTTCATTATCCGCTCGATATTGTGGGTGGCGCTCTGTTGGGGCTGCTTATTGGCGAAGGACTATTCAGGTTTTATTTATTTGCTGCAGGCCGCAAATGGTTTTCGCGGTTAAATAGCGGCGAAACAGCCTGCCTTTCAAACAGGCAGACAATCATTATTTATCTTGTTTTCGCTGTGCTTTTGGTAACTGTTTTTGCGGTTACCTCCATTCTGCATCATTACAACTATTTGTAAAATGAATTTTGCCCAAATCTTTTATCAGCAAAAGGCCGAAGAATATTCAATTCAGATGAAAGCTGTTTCGGCCAATCTCCGCCGGTTTGCCTGGTTCCGTTTCTTTGCCTTTTTGTTGATACCCGCGCCTGCCTTTATTTTCGGGCTGAAAAATCCGATAACATTTGTTGCTGGCGCAGCTGCGCTTGTTTTGTTTCTGGTTTTGGTTAAAAAAAACATTCAGGTTGAAAGGCGAAAAAGAGAAACAGCCATTCTTAAAAAGCTTTGTGAAGATGAATTATTAGCGCTGAAACACAAGTATTCTCATTTTAAAAATGGAATTGAATACACCGACCCCGACCATTTTTATGCGTACGACCTCGATTTGTTTGGCGAAGGTTCATTGTTTCAATACCTCAATCGCACGGTTACGGTCGATGGTGAAAAGTTGCTTGCCAAAACTTTAGGTCACCCACCTTTTGAAAAGGAAGAAATTATAGAGAGGCAAAAAGCGATTGAAGAACTTGCTCAGCATCCTGAATGGCGATTGCATTTCAGGGCTACCGGGCTGATGTTCGAAGAAAACAAAGAACTGAACCTCGAAATCAGAGCCTGGACAAAAACAACACTGAACCTCGAAAAAGAAGGGTTAATCAGCCATTTCCTTTGGCTGATTCCGTTACTGACACTTGTGGCTGCAATCCCCGCTTTGCTCGGAATCACTAAACTTTTTCTTTGGACAGCAATTTTTATTCAGTGGTCTTTGCTCCTGTTTTTCAGTAAGCAGGTTTCTTTTTACTTCCGCTATTTTGGCCGGAAATCGGCCATGCTCGAAAAATATATGGCCATGCTCGAATATACCGGGAGAGGTGATTTTAAGTCGGAAAAACTGCTTCAAATGAAGCATTCGGTGATTCATCCAAAACCGGCAGGAAAAACCTTTTCAGAATTAAAAAATTGGGTTGACCGCTTTGAATATCGTCAGAATTTAATTGTTGCATTTTTGCTGAACTCGCTTTTGCTTTGGGACATTCGTTGTATGTTTCACCTTTGGCGCTGGCATCAGTTACATCACGGTGAAATTGCCGGATGGCTCGATACCATTGCTGCTTTTGATGAATTGGTAAGTCTTGCCGGTTTCGCAGGAAATCATCCCGGTTTTGCTTATCCCGAAGTTGCAAGCGATGATTTTATTTTTCGTGCCGAACAACTCGGGCATCCGCTTTTGCCACAAAACAAAAGGGTTGGGAACAATTTTGTTGTAGCCAGCTGGTCGAAGGCAGTGATTGTAACCGGAGCAAACATGGCCGGGAAAAGTACTTTTTTGCGAACTGTTGGCGTAAATCTGATTTTGGCCGAAAGTGGGGCACCGGTTTGTGCAAAAAATATGGTTTTTACTCCTGTACAACTTTTTACCAACATGCGCACCACCGACTCGCTCCAAAAAGAAGAATCCTACTTTTTTGCCGAACTGAAACGCATAAAAAGAGTGCTTGAGTTACTCGACAACGGTGTGCCAGTTTTTGTTATCCTCGACGAAATGCTGAAAGGAACAAACTCGTTGGATAAACTCAACGGTTCGAAGGAATTAATAAAAAAATTATTGCAGCTTCCGGCGGTTTCGCTCATCGCCACACACGACCTGAAACTGAGTGAAATGGACGCTGATTTTCCTAATCAGGTTGCTAATCTGTGTTTCGAAATCAGGATAGAAAACAACGAAATGGTTTTCGATTACAAACTTTCATCGGGGGTTACCCAAACCATGAATGCCACTTTTCTCATGAAGAAGATGGGGATTATATAATTTGGTTGTCATT
>DYSZ01000020.1 GCA_020726265.1 Draconibacterium orientale | reverse complement strand
GCAGGTCAAAGCGGCTGCGCCGCTTTGACCTGCCGCCATTTAAATCAATCATCTTGTCATTCCGAACCCGGGAGGTACGACGGGCGAGGAAACTCATTTTTTCCAACAATATTGTTATTGGGTGCCGGAGGGACGATAGGTGAGGAAGCACTTTTTTAGTTGCGGGTTCAAGGGTGTGGGCAGAACAATTACCCTTTCTTATTCGTATCTAAAATGTTTCGGATTTGTGCCAAAGAAATAGAATCAGTTTCGGATTTATCGTAAATGAGACCAAAGTTGCATTAAAACGAGTCGGTGCAACACAAAGCCTGGTCGCCGTTTGCCGCCGGACGCAACAACATTTTCAGCAACCCGGTGCTGGCCGGCATCGCCAAAAAGCACAACAAAACCATTGCTCAGGTTTGCCTCAGGTGGCATTTCCAGCGGGGTGTTGTCGCCATTCCGCGGTCGCAAAACAAAGCACACATTATCGAGAACCTGAACATCTTCGATTTTTAACTCGACAAGAAATATCTTGCCACCATCGCACCCTTCGATTTAAACAAAACCCAGTTTCCGGAGTGGACGTAAGCCCCTCCCCGACCCTCCCCGTGGGGAGGGAGGAGGAAGAAGAATTGGAAAAGGAGATTGATGGAGATTAATTGTGGGGATGAGAGGTGAAAGATGAGGAAGGAAAGTGAAAGAGGTTTGGAAACGGTACAGTCCTGAAAGGACGAAATGTAAAAGCGCAGGGTGAAACCTTGTGACGATTGCGCCGAAGCAAAACCAAAAATCAAAAGACCGTAGAACCGCTATGCATCGCGGCTTTGCCTGCAAACAACCGGCCACTACACAACAGCAGAGACGTACCCTAAGGGTACGTCTCTGTTTTTTTGTGCAATAAAAGGTCAAACGCAGCTATTTTGCTATTTCCCCTTGTGCTTTGACTTGTAATAGCAGTAATGATTTTTAATGAGGTTGTACACCATTGTGTAGTAAATCTGCCGGTTGCTGTCGTCCGAAATCACAATTACGCCGTCGGTAAGTTTGGCGTTGTCGAGCATCACAGGATCGATATCAACCATCAGTTTATCGAGGTACAACTGAATATAGCTGGTAATGTCAACACTTTCCTCGGTAACCGTAACACTATCTTTTTCAGTTTTAAACTGAATGTCGTTATAAACGTGAACCACAATCGGTATTTTTGAGTTTTGTGTACTTGTGTAATGTCCGGCCATATAAAACACAGGTTTATTCCCGGCGTCTTTTTTATTGCCATACACTTTCAGTTCAATTTCGTCGTAATAGCCGGGTTGCAGCATAAAGTTTCCCAGCACGACTTTGCTGTTGAGCAAATTGGCAACAGTCGGCCCGGTCCATTTGTATTCAATTTCGATGGAGTCGCGGTGGGTGACAAGGCTTTTTAAAGCGGCTTCAAACTTAATCTGCGAAACTACCAGTTGAACTGAGTCCCAGGCAACTGAGGCATTGGTTATAGCTACCGATTTTGTTCCATCGGAAACCGGCAGATTGTAGCTTTTGTTAATGGCTTCAATTTTTACATCAAGCGACGACGGTCCTTTTACTCCAAGGTCGTCTTTCTGACAAGCGGGAAACCCGATGGATACCGCAAAAATAATGGCAATCAAAATTCTGCTTTTCATTTCTATTCTCTGTTTAAGATTAATAATTTACTAAACACATAACAACAGACAAATTTGGTGCAATTGAATACTTATTATTGCAGTGCACAATAAAACAGCGAATTACAAATGAATGGTCATCCCACAATGCTATCAAAACGATTTTTCATTATCAAATTGAGAATGGGAAAAAGTTGGGAAACGGGAGACGGAAGATTAAGCTGCTCCTGAGTTTTTTGAAATGCGTCCCCCCTGACGGGAGGGATTCAGGGGGATTGGAAATGTGATATTTTGTTTGTTAGATTTTTTAAAGAACAAAGGCTGTAAGAAATTATTCAGGCAGCCTTTGTTCAATGGCCTGACCACTGACTACCGCATCGAAAAGTCGCCACGATGTTCCATGCGTCTTTCGCCTCTTTCGCCACCTTTTTTGTGACCTGCATTGTCCATTTTCAAACGTTGTTCATCGGTAAGCTGGGCGCGCATTTCCAAACGGTGTTTTGTCTGAATTTTTCCGATTTCGGTTCGCAAGGTATCCATCTTTTCGATGTTTTTGTGAATGGCATCCCTGTCGGGTTTTTCGGCAGTAGTGAGTGTTTTCTGGTGAGCCCGGGCTTCTCCCAACTGGTTGCGGAGTGGTTGTACCTGTTTTTCTGTTTCAGTACGGCTTTTTTGAAAAGCTTCTTTCTGGGCATCGGTTAAATCCAGTTCATTGCCGGGACCCCGCTGGTTGTCAGCACGCATTTCCCGATTGTCTCCTTTACGTTCTTTTCCTTCTCCTTTTCTGTTGGGTTGTGCCGTTACAACTGTTGCCAAACCAATCAACACTACCAAAATCATTGCTCTTGTTTTCATTTTTAAAAATTTAAATTGTTTCTGAAATTGTTTTAATCTACGCTTTGAGTGATTCCAGCATGCAAGGTTTAACCATCTGGAAGACTTTAAGATTTCTTTAACAGGCTGTTAACTTTTTTTAGCGGTTGATTGGGGGATAAGTGATTGGGTAAACGGGTGATTGCGGAGAACTATGGAAAAATGGAGAGGTGAGAGAAGAGAAAAAGGGGAAGGTGGAATTCCGAAGGCTGGAGTCGAAAAATGAAGACCAAGTCGGAAACAGCAAAATTTCAGAATTTGGTTTGTCTGATTAATCTCCTGATTTCTTATATTCACAACAAAAACAGATCGCTTAAAATGACAAAGAAAAATAAAGGGAAAGTAATTCAGATGCTGAGTCCCGAAAACTATATCAGGCAAAAGGCACGAACATTGCCAATATACGAATGCCGCATTAATGATGACTGGGAAGAAACCAGCCTTGGAAACCTTATTGTTGCCCGCAAACATACCAACGGAAACATTACCGCCGGAATGTACCTTGTCGATTTAAAATGCCTCGGTATAAAAACCGCAACATTCTGGTTCAATATTTACGAAAATGAATACCTGGAAATTCTTGATAAGGCCAGTCAATCGATGGAGTTGATAAAGATTTCATACACGCTTGCACACAACATTGTTTATTCGGGTATTGAGTTTGCCGAAGAATACGGATTTAAACCCCACAAAGATTTTAATGTGGCACAGTTTATTCTTGATGAAGACACCGAAGATATAGAACTGATTGACGTTGAATGTGGAATCAACGGAAAACCCGCTTACATCAGAGGGCCGCTCGACACAGATACCAAAGCAGCGCAGGTAATTGCACAGCTTGAAAAAGTGGCAGGCCCCGGCAATTATACACTTATTGAAAACTTAGAGGATTGGGATGAATTGGATGATGACGATCAAAATTCTGATGTTACCTTTCAGTTTAAAATACAACTGAACAATATTAAAAATCCACCAGTATGGCGAGGTATAAAAGTACCCGCCGGATTTACTTTTTATGACCTCCATGAGACGATTCAACTTACATTTGGCTGGACCAACTCGCACCTGTTTCAGTTTTCGCCCCTTGGTGTTGGAAGCTCACTTGTAATTACCGATACGCAATATCATGACGATGACGATGACGATGATGATGAACAGGGCAGGCGACTCGATGCTGATTCAGTGCTTCTTTCCGAAATTTTCAAAACAGAGAAACAGCACTTCTCATATATTTACGATTTTGGTGATTCGTGGGAACATAAAATTACACTTGAAAAAATAATAGAGGAGCCGTCATATTTCCCCGAATGTACCGCTGGTAAAGGGAAATGCCCGCCCGAAAATTGCGGGGGAATTTGGGGTTTTGAAAACTTTAAGAAAATCATGGCCGACAAAAAACATCCTGAATACAAAGAAACTGCTAAATGGCTTGGTCTGAAAAGAAATGAAACCTGGAACCCGGATGAATTTGATCTTGTGGAGATAAACCGGATTATCAGTGAGGAATTTGGAGAAGACGATGATTGGTGATTTTCAGAAATTCGTTGTAAAATTTGTTATCAGCAGACCCTGATTTAATTATGAAACTCATTCCTATTTCTGCCGGAAATTTTCATTGTGATGGAGGCGCGCTTTTTGGCGTAATTCCAAAAAAACTCTGGAACAAACAATACCCGGCTGACGATAATAATTTCACCAAACTCGCACTGCGCTGCCTGCTGGTTGACCTCGGTGAACAGAAAATCCTCATCGAAGCCGGTATCGGAAATCACTACTCGGAGAAACATTTTGAGAACAACGGTTACAAACCCGGCAATCACCTTGAAAAATCACTTCAGCAAAACGGGTATTCGGTGAACGCCATTACCGATGTGTTTTTCACCCACTTACATTGGGACCACTGCACCGGCGCTGTAAAAACCGAAAACGAAAAGCTGGCTCCGGTTTTTCCGAATGCAAATTACTGGTGCAGCAAAATACAGTGGGAACATGCCAAAATCTCGAACCCACGCGAAAAAACTGCTTATCACAGCGAAATCCTCAGATTCTTTTCTGAAAGCGGAAAACTCCGGCTGATTGACAATGAAGGAGAACTTTTTCCCGGATTGTCAGTCCGTTTTTTTCACGGTCATACACCCGGGCTGGCAATTCCTTTTATTCAGCACAAAGGGAGAACCATTGTTTATACTTCAGACCTTGTTCCCACAATGGCAAATGTTCCGTTGCAATGGATTGCAGCTTATGATTTGTACCCCGTAAAAGTGATGTCAGAAAAAGAAATTTTTTTAGCTGAATCGGTTAAACAAAGATATATTCTGTTTTTTGAGCACGACTTTTACTCCAAATGTTGCACGGTAGCCCACACTGAAAAAGGATTTGAGGCAACAGCAAAGTATAAACTTTCAGAACCAAATGAATATTAATCGCATAAATCAGTTTTAAAACGACAAGGTTTTTCTATTTTTAGCGAATCAACATTACACCAGATGAACTACGATATTCAGTCGAAGATATACGCTGACTTTAAAACATTTAAGCCAACACTAAAAGCATGGAGGGCTGCTGGAGATACAGTTGTTTTCACCAATGGCTGCTTCGATATCATCCACCACGGGCATGTCGATTCGCTGCAAAAGTCGGCAGCTTTTGGATCAAAACTCATTGTCGGGCTGAATTCTGATAAGTCGGTTGAGATATTAAAAGGGAAAAACCGTCCGGTATTCAACCAGGAAGCGCGGGCAATGATGATTGCAGCACTTGCTTTTGTTGATGCTGTTGTTGTTTTTGCCGATAATACGCCAGCTGACCTCATTGCACTTATCAATCCTGATTTTCTTGTAAAAGGAAAACAATACGAAGTTCACGAAATTGCAGGTCACGAAACAGTTTTGGCCAATGGCGGACGAGTTGAAACTCTTGACCTCGTTCCCGATATTTCAACAAGCGAAGTCATCCGCCGCATAAAAGAACTCGATGAATAATGTCACCGATTAAAAGTATTTACACCTGTCAGAATTGCGGAACACAATCGCCGAAATGGTTGGGAAAATGCCCGTCGTGCAACGAGTGGAATACTTTTGTTGAAGAGGTGGTAAGCAAAAAACAGGTCTCCGGAAAACTTTCAGCACAAATTGCAGGCAACCAGCCGCTCACCCTCGATAAAATTGAAACCGTTCATAACAAACGTATTTCAGTAAAAATTGAAGAATTTAACCGCGTGCTTGGTGGTGGAATTGTTCCCGGCTCACTTATTTTGCTGGGGGGTGACCCCGGAATCGGGAAATCGACACTCGCCCTGCAATTAGCACTTGAGTTAAGCGACAGAAAAATTCTTTATACATCGGGCGAAGAAAGTCTGCAACAAATAAAACTCAGGGCCGAAAGACTGAAAACAGTAAACAACAACTGTTTGTTTTTAAGCGAAACCTCGCTCGAAAATATCATTGCACAAACAGAACAGGTGCAACCCGAAATTCTGATTATCGATTCCATTCAAACACTTTCAACCGAAACCATTGAATCATCGCCCGGTTCGGTTTCGCAGGTGCGCGAGTGTACGTCGGTGATTTTAAAACTGGCCAAGAAAACCGGGACTGCTGTAATTCTAATTGGTCACATCACCAAAGAAGGCAGCCTAGCCGGCCCGAAAGTGCTCGAACACATGGTTGATGTGGTGTTGCAGTTTGAAGGCGACACCAATTATATGTACCGCATTTTACGCTCCAACAAAAACCGTTTCGGCTCAACCAGCGAACTCGGGATTTTTGAAATGGGCAGCGATGGGTTGCGCGAAATTATCAACCCTTCGGAACTGCTGATTTCGAAAATGAGCGATAATGTGAGTGGCACTGCCATTGCCAGCGCTATCGAAGGTGCGAGGCCTTTTCTCATCGAAATTCAGTCGCTCGTAAGTTCGGCGGTTTACGGAACACCGCAACGCTCAACCACCGGGTTCGATTTGCGCAGACTGAATATGTTGCTGGCAGTGCTCGAAAAAAGGGCTGGTTTTAAGCTCATTCAAAAAGATGTGTTTCTGAACATTGCTGGCGGACTTCGCATCAGCGATCCGGCAACCGATCTTTCGGTAATAAGTGCGATTCTTTCGTCGAACCTCGATGTCCCCATTAACCACAAATGGTGTTTTGCCGGCGAGGTGGGACTTACTGGCGAAATTCGGGCAGTGAACCGGATGGAACAACGCATTGCCGAAGCCGAAAAACTGGGCTTTAGCCGTATCTTTATTCCGGCGCACAACAAAAGTTTCGACCACGCGAAATTCAAAATTGAAATTGTGAAAGCCGCCCGTGTGGAGGAAGTGTTTCGCAAAATCTTCTCGTAAAATGTTTTTTAACTTCAATTTCTTTGAATTGTGGTGCAACAATTCATAATTTGGCCCGCTGAAATTAATATGAAGAAGAAATTTATACCACTCGTTTTACTTTTTGTTGCACTGATTTCGTGCGATAAGCCGGTGATTGAAAAACCCAGACCTCTGGTAAAAGAAAAGAAAATGATTGACATGCTGGTTGATATTCACCTGGCTGAAGCCACTTTTAACCACATGCGTTATGATTCGATTATAAGAAACAGCAGCTCGGTAAATTTTTATTATTCTGTTCTTGAAAGATACCATGTTCCTGATTCGGTTTTCGAAAAATCGTATGTTTTTTACGCCAGCGACCCGAAAAATTTCGAAAAAATGTACCGCGAAGTAGTGAATAAATTAGTTGAAATTGAACAGGATTTTTCGGGCAGAAAACTGGATGAACTTGAATTTAAACCCAAAGATGCGCAGTGAGAAAAATTGCCGCAGCCTATATTTTCACCGGAAACCAGCCACCAATAAAAAACGGAATTCTGACAGTTGATGATGACGGAACAATTCTGGAAATCGACAGTCAGAAATATTTAACCGAACAACATGGTCTCGAATATTACAGCGGAATTTTAGTTCCGGGCTTTGTAAATACACATTGTCATCTCGAACTTTCGCAACTCGAAGGGAAAATTGAAGAGAAAACCGGCATCAGCGGTTTTGTTGGACAAATCAACCAGCTGCGTAACCTCGACTTTGGCGATCCGGAAAAAATAATGCACCTGGCCGACCGCAAAATGTGGGCTGCCGGAATCTCGGTGGTTGGCGATATTTCTAATTCAGCGCTTTCGGTTGAAACAAAACTGAAAAGCCGGATTTTTTATCACACGTTTATCGAGTCGTTCGGGTTTCATCCGTCGCGTGCTGATAAAGCTTTTGATTACGCACTCTTTGTACAGCAACAATTTGCCTCACAAAATCTGAAATGTTCTGTCGTACCGCATTCACCTTATTCGGTTTCGCAGCCATTGTTCGAAAAAATCGCTCAAAATGCGGTTGAAGTAAACAGCATTGTTTGCATGCACAACCAGGAAAGTGAAGGCGAGGCCGAATTTTTTACCAATGGTACCGGTGCAATTGCAACACATATTTCTGAAACCCTTGGAATCGACACTTCTCACTGGAACCCCACCGGACAAAGTTCGCTGGTTTCGGTATTGAAATATTTGCCGGCAGAAAACCCGCTGTTGCTGGTGCACAACACTTTTACGACACAAGCCGATATTGATGTTTTGCTGCAACAGCGCGCCCTGGAAAACACCTTTTTCGTGTTGTGCCCCAACTCAAATTTATACATCGAAAACCAGTTGCCACCGGTTGAACTGTTCAGGCAAAACAACCTCAATATTTGTCTCGGAACCGATAGTCTTGCGTCAAACCATCAGCTTTCTGTTTTGGCTGAAATGATAATATTGCAGGGAAATTTTCCAGATATTCAATTGGAAGAACTCGTAAACTGGGCATGTTTCAATGGCGCGAAAGCTTTACAGGTTGCAAACAGGTTTGGCAGTTTTGAGCCAGGAAGAAAGCCGGGAGTAAACCTGATTTCAGGTATTGATTTTAAAAACATGAAACTCACAGAAAAAAGTAAGGTAAAGCGGTTAGTCTAATGTCAACATTTCTATTTGATAAAATTATTTTTGGCCCGGTGAAAAGTCGCCGGCTGGGTGTTTCGCTGGGAATCAACCTGTTGCCCACCAACGTAAAACTGTGTTCGTTCGATTGTATTTACTGCGAATGTGGCTGGACACCTAAAAAACAGGAAGTAAAGGCGGTATTACCCACACGCAAACAGGTAAGCGAAAAATTAGAAGAGAAATTGCTGGAGATGGGAGCATCTGGCGAACTACCCGATGTGATAACATTCGCAGGAAACGGAGAACCCACACTTCATCCTGAATTTGCAGAAATAATTGACGATACAATTAGTCTGCGAACCCGGTTTGCCCCCAAAGCCCGGATTGCCGTGCTTTCAAATTCAACCATGCTCCACAAAAAACCTGTTTTCGGGGCGCTGCTGAAAATAGATGATAATATTCTGAAACTTGATTCGGCTTTTGAAGAAACAGTACGTTTGCTCGATTGCCCAAAGGGCAATTTCAGCCTGCAAAAAGTGATTGAGCAGTTGACTGCCTTTAAAGGGCAGGTTATTATTCAAACCATGTTTGTACGCGGTAATTTCAAAAATGCAAAGGTTGATAACACTACCGAACCTGAAGTTTCGGCGTGGATTGAACTCATCAGAAAAATTAAGCCTTCGCAGGTGATGATTTACACCATCGACCGCGATACGCCACTTGATACACTTCAAAAAGTGCCACTTGCCGAATTAAATATCATTGCCGGGAAGCTAAAAGAAGCCGGGTTCAAAGTACAGGTTTCGGGATAAAACCTACACTTTGAACCTGGCTGATTTCCAGTATTTATAATGTTTTCCGTGTATTTAAAACAAAGTCGCGTTCCGATTTAATCATGTTTACGGTTTGTAATAAAAGCACTTTTATTTCGGCAATCAGTTTAAAATAAAGCACCGAATTGCGCGAATTCACTTCTTTGTTTTTGATTCGTTTTATCTGGTTTTTTTCGAGTTTGGCCAAAACTTCCAACAGCTTGTCACGTTCAGCCGAAATATTCTCAATTTCTTCAAATTTGAATTCTTTGATTGTGCTGAGCACCAAGTTAAAGAAACCATCTATTTGTGATACAAGTTTCATGAGCTCTGAATGTTGCTCTGCTACAAATGGTTTGTGGTTATTTTTTGTGTAAACCATTATAGGTTCGAGCATAAAATGACCGGCATGGGCCATTTCGCGTTTGTAATTCATCATTTGCAGGTAAAAATGCCCCGATTCAACCTGCCCACCGCTTAAAACCTGTACGGTGGAATAGCATTTTTCCTTATTTCGTTTCGATCGCCTGAGAAAATCTGCACTCGATTTTTCTGCAAGTTTAAGTTTGTTTCTGTCTTCGCTTAAAAATCCCTCAATTCCTAAAGAAACCACGTAGTTTGACGACACAATCCCTTTAATAATCTGCTTCTGGCTTTTCGAAATGATAACATCAAATGTATCTTTTACATCAATTAAATCTTCAGCCTCAACCTGCGTGTTTTCCGAACGTTTTTTCAACATAAAATGAGTGCGTAAAACCACAAAAATGGCAAGGGCGATAAAAACAAAAATCATCAGCTTGCCACCCAACGAAATCAGTAAGGCAATTAATGCCGCACCTGTGAATGCCACCACAGCGGTTAAGAACCAGCCGCCAATTACAGCGATAACTCCCGAAACACGGAAAACAGCACTATCGCGATCCCAGGCGCGGTCGGCCAACGAGGTTCCCATCGCCACCATAAAAGTTACATAAGTTGTAGAAAGTGGCAGTTTCAGCGAAGTTCCCAGTGCAATAAGAGCACTGGCAACTACCAGGTTAACCGAGGCCCTCACTTTGTCGAATGCGGGTGGTTCAGGGTCAGCTGGTGTTGCTAAATCGAAAGGCAAAAACCTTTTGTCGATAGTCTGTAACAGCCGTTGCGGAATTATTGCAGTAACTTTCTTACTGAACTGCGAAGTTGACCGCACAATCATCCGCGCAATCGGCGATGAATCAAATTTCTCTGTCCCTTCATTTTGCCTTGATAAATCGACCGATGTGGCAATTACAATTCTTGACTTTTTCGAAAAAATAAGTGTGGTTATCATGATCAGACCCGACATCAATAACAGGTAACCGGGAGTATCAACCTCCCCGGCAAGCATTCCCATGGCAAGACCCCCTGGTTCGGGAGTACCTGCACCAATCCAGGCTAAAAATGAATGATAACCGGCCAATGGAACCCCAATGAAATTAACAAGGTCGTTGCCGGCAAATGCCATGGCGAGTGCGAAAGTTCCAACCAAAACAACCAGTTTCAGTATTTTTATCCTGAAAATCCATTTAAACAACTGAATTAATACAGTCCAACCAATTAAACTATAAAGTAAAACCAGCGAAGTATTACCTTTTATCCAATTGCTTAATGTTTCTCCATTGTTTAACGGAATATCAGCAAATGAAGAGTCGCTGATACCTTTGACCAGGATAAAATAGGTAATAGTTGTAATGGCAATTCCGCCGTAAATGGCACCGAAATAGCGCATTGGCCCGCGATAATTAAACGAGAAAATCAGCCGTGCAATATATTGCACCAAGGTTCCTACTGTAAATGCGATAACAACAGAAACTAAAATTCCTGTTATTATTGCAAGTGCTTTTTCAGAATTAATATAATTCGACAATTCGATTATGGCCGATCCTCCAGCCATTTTAATTTTAACAACAGCAACGGCAACCGATGCGCCCAAAAGTTCGAAAACCACCGAAACCGTTGTGGAAGTCGGCATCCCGAAAGCATTAAAGGTATCGAGCATTACCACATCGGTAATCATTACTGCCAGAAAAATGATCATAATTTCGGAAAAGAAAAACATGTCGGGATGAAATATTCCTTTTCGGGCAACCTCCATCATCCCATTCGAAAATGCAGCACCTATCAAAACACCCAAAGCTGCCATCGTGAAAATAAGCCATTTGGGTGCTGCTTTGGAACCAACTGCCGAATTCAGAAAATTTACCGCATCATTGGCCACGCCAACTACAAGGTCGGATGCTGCGAGTGCAAACAGAACAACCACCAGAATTAAATAGAAATTTTCCATTTGGTTAGTGTATTAAGTTTTTATTCACATTTCAAAGATACCTTTATGTAAAGTCAGAGGTGTGTTAAGATATTAAAATTATATTACAATGCGATTAAATATCTATTGCAGAGGTGCAAATAATAATTTCCTAATTTTGTACTGAAATAAAACCTTTATGAAAAAACTTACTTCGAAACAGGTAGTGGTGTTTTTATCGCTGGTGCTTACACTGGTTGTTGGGATTGGATGGTATTACCTCCTTTTAACCGGCTTTTCGTTTCTGTTTATGGCAATCGGACTGGTGGTTTATCTTGTATTTGTATTTTACATTATCCAATTTGCCATAAATACATTTCTTCTAGAAAAAATCAAACCTTTGTACAAGATTATAGATTTTGTACCCCATAAGGAAAACGAATCGAAGATAAGACTCACTCCTGGTTTTGTGGAACTTGGACAGGTTGAACATGATGTTGAAGCCTGGGCGCAAAACCAGTTACAGGAAATTGAACGTTTAAAAGAAATGGAGCGTTACCGTAAAGATTTTGTGGGAAACGTTTCACACGAGCTGAAAACACCGATTTTTAATATCCAGGGCTACATATTAACCTTACTCGAAGGCGGACTTGAGGACCCGAACATTAACAAACTTTACCTTAACCGTGCCGAAAAAAGTATCGACCGGATGATTTCGATAGTGGAAGACCTTGAATCGATTAATAAACTCGAGACCGGTGAGTTAAAACCACTTTTTGGTATTTTCGATATTGTAAAAATTGTTGACGAGGTTTTTGAACTTGAACAGCGGTTATCGAAAGAAAGACAGATCTCGCTGATGTACAGTTACCGCCCTGACAAACCATTGATGGTACAAGCCGACCGTAAACGAATTATTGAAGTTTTGACCAATCTTGTTGTAAACGGTATTAAATACGGGAAAATGAATGGTTTTGTGAAAGTGGGTTTTTATGATTTCGACGATAAAATTATGATTGAAGTTTCTGACAATGGAATTGGGATCCATAAAAAAGACCTTTCGCGTATTTTTGAAAGGTTTTTCAGGGTCGATAAATCCCGTTCGCGCGAACAGGGCGGAACAGGACTTGGGCTTTCAATTGTAAAACATATCATTGAAGCACACAACCAAACCATCAATGTGCAAAGTGTACTCAACGAAGGAACCACCTTTACTTTCACCCTCGAAAAAGCCAAATGATAAACATTTTTAAAGGCGCTGAAAATTAGCTGTATTGTAACAGACGGTTTCCATGTAATCGGTATATTTACCAACTCATAAATGCTGAAAATTATGGAGGATACAATTTTTAAAATTCTGCTGGTTGACGACGAAGAAGACATTCTCGAATTTATAAGTTACAACCTCGAAAAAGAAGGATACAAAGTATTTACTGCAAAAAATGGTATTGAGGCTTTAAAATCAGCTGAAAAAAACCTGCCTCATCTGGTAATTCTCGATGTGATGATGCCCGAAATGGATGGCATTGCAGCCTGTGAAGAAATGAGAAAAATACCAGCACTTGATAATACTGTAATTGCATTTTTAACCGCCCGGGGCGAAGATTACTCGCAAATTGCAGGGTTTGAAGCCGGTGCCGACGATTATATTACAAAACCTGTGAGACCAAAAGTATTGGTCAGTCGTGTTAAAGCATTGTTGAAACGTAAGGGCGAAACAACTGCAGCACCTGTAGTTCAGGACGAAAATACCGTAAGTGTTGGCAATCTCATTATCGACAAGGAAAGATACCTGATAAAAATCAACAACGAGGAGATGATTTTGCCGCGCAAAGAGTTTGAATTAATCTCGCTGCTGGTTTCGAAACAGGGGAAAGTATTTACACGCGAAGAGATTTATCACTCGGTTTGGGGCGAAAATGTAGTGGTTGGAGACCGCACTATTGATGTTCATATCCGCAAACTGCGCGAAAAAATTGGCAACGATCATATTAAAACGCTTAAGGGAATCGGGTACAAATTTGTAAACTAAAACCTTTATTGGCAGTAAATGCCCGATCGTTCAGAAGAAATAAATAACAGGATACAAAGTAATAAAACCCAATAAGTAACCTGCTGTTAACTGCTGCAGGTTATTTTTTTCGAGTAAAACGCGGGCAGTTCCGGTTAATCCGGAAACCAACACCATAACGACAAGGGCTCCCACCGGATTTACACCCCCTCTGAACGAGACGGCAAAAAATGTTGCTGTTACCGCTCCGGCAGCGGCCATATGAATACTGATGTTCCATTTCACCGAAATCAGTAAAAGGGCAACAATCAAAAGCACCGATGCAATCATAAAAAGCTTGAAAACAGGTAAAAAATGAATTCGCCCTAATAAAATAAACCCGATATAATAAAATACTGAAGTCAGAAGCAATGGCAAAATCCTGTCACGGTTCTCTTTCATCAGAAAATCAAATTTTGGATTCAGTGCCATCATGGCAATGGAAAGCATGGGTAGTGTAGCGGTTGTAAAAAAAATAACCAACAGTATATATCTTTTTGCCTGAACCGATAACAGAAAATCGTATAAACCTGTATTCAGCAAAAGAAAAAAGCCCAGTGCCGGTAGTAAAATGGGGTGAAATAAAAACGAAAGTATTTTGGCAGTTTTCTGGGTCATATTATAACTCCTTTCGCAGTCGGGCTACCGGAATTCCCAGTTGTTCACGGTATTTGGCAACTGTGCGGCGGGCGATATTATAGGTTTTCTTTTTCAGAATTGCAGCCAGTTTATCGTCGGTCAGCGGTCGTTTCTTATCTTCTCCTTCAATACAATCCTGTAAAATTTTCTTGATCTCACGGGTCGAAACTTCTTCACCGTCATCTTTTTGCATTCCTTCAGAAAAGAAGAATTTCAGTGGGTAAATGCCAAAATGGGTTTGAATGTATTTGCTGTTCGAAACGCGTGAAATGGTCGAAATATCAAGCCCGGTGCGTTCGGCAATATCTTTCAGAATCATTGGCCTCATTTTGGTTTCATCACCATCGATAAAGTAATTTTTCTGGTAATTCACAATCTCCGACATGGTTTGCATTAGTGTAGTCTGGCGTTGTTGCAAAGCATCGATAAACCATTTAGCCGAATCAAGTTTTTCCTTTACAAAAACCAGTGCTTCTTTGCGGCTCTTGTTTCTTTGGGTTTCACCCATTGAGCGCAGCATATCGAGGTAAGTATCGTTGATTTTCAGTTCAGGAACATTGCGTTGGTTTAACGATAGTATTAATTCCCCATCAATATTTTCAAGAATAAAATCGGGCACGATGTGCTGATTGGCTTTATTCATCGGGTTGCTGTACGAGCTGCCTGGTTTTGGGTTTAGTTTCAGAATCTGGTCAATTGCATCTTTGATTTGTTGATCGTCGAGCTCAAGCTTATTTTGGATTTTTGAATAATGCTTTTTTGTGAACTCATCGAAATACGTTTTTACAATCTCGCGTGCTGTGGCAAAATGTTCACGGTTCATGCGGTTGATCTGAATCAGCAGGCATTCCTGCAGGTTGCGGGCTGCTACCCCCGGCGGATCAAACTGCTGAACAACATTCAGAATTTTTTGTAATTCCTGCTCCGTTACTTCCATGTTAAGGTTAAATGCCAGGTCGTCGCTGATAGCAGGTAAATCGCGGCGCAGGTATCCATCGTCGTCAATGTTTCCGATGATGTACTCCGCCAATTGCTGTTCTTCATCGGTCAAATCAGCAACCCCGAGTTGTTCCAGCAGGTACTCATGAAATGTGGTTCCTACCGAAAAAGGGATGTCGATGTACTTATCGTCTTTTGAATAATTATTTACATTCAGTTTATAGGAAGGAATATCTTCGTCCTCGTCGTAATAATCATCGAAGGTAAACTCGTCGTTATCCACATCAGTTTCCGGCTCGGTATCCTCCTGATTTTCATTATCCTGTTCATCGGAACCGTTTTCAGATTCAATTTCAAGTACTGGATTCTCTTCAAGTTCTTTTTTAATACGTTGTTCGAGTTGTAAAGCAGGAATCTCCAAAAGCTTAATCACCTGAATCTGTTGTGGTGAAAGCTTTTGAAGTAGTTTTTGTTGTAACGATAGTTTTTGCTTCATAACCCTGTTTTACCTCATAAATTTACATTTTTTTGCGAAGTAAATAAGCAATGCCTTAGAACTCGGCATTTTTAGGTGTGCGTGCAAATGGAATCACGTCGCGGATATTGCCCATGCCGGTTACAAACAGGATAAAACGCTCGAAACCAAGACCAAACCCACTGTGTACCACCGACCCAAACCGGCGGGTATCGAGGTACCACCACATTTCTTCAACCGGAATATTCATTTCCCTCATGCGGGTTTCCAGCTTTTCGAGGTTTTCCTCACGCTGTGAGCCTCCAATAATTTCACCAATTTGCGGGAACAAAACGTCCATCGCGCCAACGGTTTTGCCGTCGTCGTTCTGTTTCATGTAAAATGCCTTGATGTCTTTCGGGTAGTTGGTCAGAATTACAGGGCATTTAAAATGTTTTTCAACAAGATAACGTTCGTGTTCGCTTTGCAAGTCGATTCCCCATTCCACAGGGAACTGGAATTTCTTCTTTTTATAATACGGTGAGTTTTTCAGAATTTCGATGGCTTCGGTGTAAGTAAGCCTGATAAAATCGTTGTTTAAAACAAAGTTCAGCTTTTCAATCAGTTCCATCGAGCGCTGGTCCTGCGGTTTATCCTTTTCTTCTTCCTGCAGGCGTTTGGCCAGAAACTGAAGGTCGTCCATACAATTATCGAGTGCATATTTAATCAGCGATTTCAGGAACTCCTCGGCTAAATCCATATTATCTTTCAAATCATAAAAAGCCATTTCGGGTTCAATCATCCAGAACTCTGCAAGATGGCGGGTTGTATTCGAGTTTTCGGCTCTGAAAGTTGGCCCGAAAGTATAAATTTCGCCCAAAGCCATTGCACCAAGCTCGCCTTCCAATTGACCAGAAACAGTAAGATTGGTTGGTTTGCCAAAAAAATCCTGGCTGTAATCAATTTCGCCTGTTTCGGTAAGTGGCGGATTTTTCGGGTCAAGAACGCTCACCCTGAACATTTGCCCGGCGCCTTCAGCATCACTGCCCGTAATAATCGGGGTGTGCAGGTAATTGAACCCTTTTTCGTTAAAATATTTATGAATGGCAAAAGCCATGGCATGACGGATGCGGAAAATTGCGCTGAATGTGCTGGTACGAAAACGCAGGTGGGCATTTTCGCGCAAAAATTCGAGCGAGTGTTTTTTAGGTTGAATCGGATATTTTTCAGGGTCGGCAGCACCAAGTAATTCAATTTCGGTTGCAGTAAGTTCAATGTTCTGCCCGCTTCCGGACGACTCAACCAAAGTTCCGGTAACTGATAAAGCTGCGCTTGTATTAATTTCGCGCAAAAGCGACTCATCAAAATTGCTTACCTCGGCCACAACCTGCAGGTTATGGATGGTTGACCCGTCATTCAGCGCAATAAAAATTACATTTTTACTTCCTCGTTTTGTACGCACCCACCCTTTGGCAACCACTGTTTGTCCGGCAACACCCGATTTCAGAATATCCTTAATTTTAATTCGTTTCATACTCATAATCATTTGATTCAATCGTATAAGTTCAAAATTGAAGTTTACAAAAGTAAATTTTTAAATGAAAATGAGTTGGATGCAAATTAAATTATGCCATTATTTACGAATTGGTAAAAAAAGAAACCACCCGAAAGCAAAAGCTGACAGGTGGTTTACCGGATTGATTGATTAATCCCTTTCGGGTAATGGGCAGAAACCCGGCAAAACCGGTTTTCTGCACTGAGTTGCTATCCTTCTTTATTGTATGAACCGGCAACCGGTACAGTGGCCTTTTCAATGTAGCCAACGTTACCCATTACATAAACTTCCGGACCCAGTTTAAGGTCTGAGTTCATCATTTCTTCGTATGTTACTGCTTTGCCAGTGTATGCCGAAACACGACCCATCATTGCCACTAAGTTTGACATGGCTGTTTCTTCTGCCTGGTTCCAGGGAATATCCTGACGGATACAGGTAACCAGATTGATATGTTCCTGAACGTAAGGGTCTGTTTTTTCTTTATCATCGGTTGTAAACAGTACATTCCCCGTTGGATCTACAATTCTCCTCGCACTTTCGTCGGTACGGGCAATTGCTTTTGTTCCGTGAAAAACTTCGTAAACACCGTTGGCGCAATCGTTAATCTGACGGCACATGCTGTGCATTTGTCTTCCGTCTGCAAAAGTATAGTCGATACTGAAGTTGTCGAACTGGTCGCCAGTGGGCCTGCGCTGACGTGAGCCAAAACCAACGGCTTTTACCGGAGCCTCACCAAAGAACCACATGGCCACATCGAGGTTGTGAACATGCTGTTCAACAATATGGTCGCCCGAGAGCCAGCACCAGTTTACCCAGTCGCGGATCATCCATTCCATTTCGCTCCATTCGGGTTTATTGTCGCGATGCCAAAGTTTGCCACCATTCCAATACACATTGGCCGAAACAATATTTCCGATGCTATTATTGGCGATTTCCTTATAAAGGCTGATATAGCTGTGCTGGTGACGACGTTGCGTCCCGGTAACCACTTTCAAACCCATTGAGTCGGCCATTTTGGCTGCAGCCATTACCTGGCGGATACCAACCGGATCAACGGCAACTGGTTTTTCCATAAACACGTGTTTACGTGCTTTTACAGCGGCTTCAAAATGTTCTGGTCTGAATTTTGGCGGAGTGGCCAGAATGATAATATCAACGCCGGCGTCAATTACTTTCTGGAAAGCATCGAAACCAACAAAACAGTTTTCAACCGGTACTTCGACACCTTTTTCGGTTTTAATTTTTTCGCGACAGCTGTCAACCCTGTCCTGAAAAACATCGCCAAGTGCAGTAACTGTTAAACCTGTACCTGCATTCAGAAAATTGATGGCTGCACCCGACCCACGGCCACCACAGCCAATGATACCGGCTTTCAGCTCAGCGCCTTCGGGCGCTTTTTCGGGCATCGGCGGGAATTTATACTCACGCGGGACCCAATCATAAGCGCCAGTTGTTTTTTTTCCACCACCTGTGCATGAAGTAAGAACTCCTGCACCCATCGAACCAGCTGCACCAACAACGGCTGCGCCAGCAAGGAATTTTCTTCTTGAAAACGGATTGTTACTCATATTATTAAATTTTAGTTGAATTTAGGACTTTAAAATTATCATTTATTTCCAGTTTTTTCATCGAATTCGCAAACCACCCTGAAGCTTATATAATTACAGTCTGAAAGCCACCAGATACTTTTGGGCATTTGTGGGTCGGTTTTCAACCAGGCCTCGTTTTGTGTTGCACGTCTTGAAGCGCTGCGTACATCGGCTATATCGCTTTTAAAATATCCGCCACGAACCACATGTTCATTGCCCCCCGAAGGACCTTTCGGGTCGGTTGTGCCTTCCTGCAGTTGTGCGTAAGCATCTTCAGTGTACCAGTCTGAGCAATATTCTGCTGCATTACCCAACATATTTTTCAATCCAAACGGGTTGGCTTCCACTTTTTGAGGTTCCTCCGTTTTGCTACGGCTGTTTTTACCATAAACAACGTATTTGTTAATCACGTCACTATCTTTTCCAAAAAGTTTCCCGAGGAATCCTTTTTGAGCAAAATCTTTCGGATTTCCTTCGAAGTAAAACGGAGTTTGTGTGCCGCCGCGGGCTGCATATTCCCATTCTGCTTCGGTGGGCAAACGGTATGTTTTGCCGGCAACCTGCGAAAGCCATTTGCAATAGGTTTCAGCTGAATGATAACTCATTGTGATGGCCGGACGTTTACCCATTCCCCAGTTTTGGTCGGGTTGTCCGTAAGGCGGGGTTGGCCCCGAAATCGCATCAACATCAGCCATCGTGCGGCTTCCTTCGGTGTCGGTTGAACGGCCTTCAGCAGCAGTGGCAGAGTAGAAAGCAAGGTATTCTTCCCAGCTCACTTCAATTTCGGCCATAAAGAAAGGACTGATTTTTACCTCTTTTTGCGGGCCTTCATCTGCTTTTCGTAAAGGCTCACTCTCGGGGCTGCCCATTTTAAACGAACCGCCCGGGATGGCTTTCATGTTGAACGATACGGTTGTCCCGGGTACATTTTCTGTAAAATCTTTGTGCCCGGTAACAATTGCCGCCGAATCGAATTTTGCTTTTTCTGCACCCCCTGCACTCCCAAAACTTACGTTTTTGGCGTGCAAGGCATTCGGGTTGTAGTGACCCACATTGAGGTGGCAATTAATGCAAAGCAATCCTTTCGTGTCTTTGTTCTGTGAATAGTACAGATGCGCATTCTGACCGTCTTTTGTGAGCGTGAGCGGGAAAAGATTCGGGTGGCATTTATCGCACGATTCCTGAAAAACATGATGTTGTGCATATTCCAAAGTCGATTTTTCTTCCCAGTTAAAATCGGCGCTGTCTTTAAAAATCAATCCATATAAATCGCGAGCCGAAGCTTTGATTTTTTCAGGCAGATAACCTTCTCCTTTCGGGGGAAGATGGCAATCGACACATCCGATGCGGATTCCGGAGCGGGTTTCGTAATGCACCGACCTTTTCCATGAATCGAAAACATGTGGGTGTACATGACACATTTCGCATGATTTATTTGTTGATGTGGCTTCGAGTGCCTTGTTCGACATCACTGTAACTGTAATTCCAATCACAAAACTAATAAGTAAAAGCAACAGAATTTTAGATCTCAGATAATTCAGAATTTTTTTCAGCATAAATCGCTTAGTTTTTTAGGTATAATTGAAACTGCACCAAAAATAGTAATTTCTTAAAATGTAGTTCACCTGACTTATTATTTCTCGAAAATTTAGAAACAATAAAAACCGACGCAGATTCAGCAATACATTTTTAGTTAATTCAGTTTAAAGACGCATAAACTGTGATTATTACCTCACCACCTTTGAGGTGACTATTTTGCCATAAAGAGAAAAGGTTGTCTTGCACAAAGACAACCCAGGGAACAGATACAAGAGAATGAGAATAAAACTTAATTTTTGAAATCTAAAAACTATTTCTGCTGCAATGTTACCCCACTCAAGTCACAATCCTGTTAATGGCAGGTTAAAGTTTAATCAATTAACTGGAGTAAGTTTTAAAATTTATTTGTATTTTTCAATCTATGAAATGGTTGACCCGGGAAATAAAAAATCTGGCCGAGTTGTTTTACCCGAATTTATGTATCGCTTGCAGCGACAGGCTGGTATCGCAGGAAAAATTTCTGTGTATGCATTGCTGGCAGGATTTGCCGGTTACAAATTTTCATCTTTCACCCGAAAACAGGGTTGCAAAACTTTTCTGGGGCAGGGTTCAGGTTGAAAATGCAACAGCTTTTTTTGCCTTTAACAAAGGAAGTAATTTCCAGCACCTGATTCATTTTATAAAGTACAAAGGATTAAAAGAACTTGGTTTTGAAACCGCTCTGCGATTTGGCCATGCGCTGAAGAACACTGCAAATTTTGGCGATGTTGACATTATTGTACCTGTTCCGCTACACCCCGAAAAAGAAAAGCAGCGCGGTTACAACCAAAGCGAATGGATTGCCCGCGGGCTGGGAAATTCGATGCAAAAACCAGTTTCAGTAAATAACCTTGTCAGAAGAATTCATACATCAACACAAACCCGCAAAACCCGGTTCGAACGTTGGGAAAACGTGGAAAATATTTTCGAGATTAAAAATCCCGAAGCATTTGCCGGAAAACTTGTTTTATTGACCGATGATGTGGTAACCACAGGTTCAACTCTCGAAGCCTGTGCCACTGAATTACTGAAAATTCAGGGTACGCGCGTGAGTATTGCCACGCTTGCTTTCGCCGATTATTAAAACGACCATCAACCTCTTTGGGATTGCTTTGTTATTCTTTTGTGATTAATAATTTGGATAATGGAACTTACAATCAGTAAATATAGCTGGGGAGAAAAACCCAATGTCCAGCTGCCTTCAACACAGATTCTCACTTTACTCGGAGAGGAGGGAATCAGAAATCTTGTAAGCAATCATTACGATTTGCTTATTCAAAGCGAAATTAAGGAGTTATTCCCAAAAAATCCGATTGCACTTGAAAAGGCAAAAGAACATGCTGCCGATTTTTTTATTCAGATTTGTGGTGGCCCCATGTATTTTAACAAACACCGGGGAAAACCGATGCTTAACCGCCGGCACCTGCCTTTTTCGATTACCGCTAAAGGGCGGGAAGTGTGGCTGGATTGTTACCGCGAGCCGCTGCTGAAAACCGGTCTGCCCGAACCCGTTTTACTAACTTTTTGGCTATATCTCGATATTTTTTCGAAATGGATGGTGAATTCGTGCTGAGCAAAAAGCATTATCGATTTGTGGCAATTCATATTTTGTTACAAACAATAAACCTAATCAGGTGTTTACTAACTGAAACCGCTTGAAAATTTATCAACTCATAAATAATTAATGATGAAACTGTACAATTTAATGTTTTTTGCTGTGTTTGTTGCGGTGCTTTATTCCTGTTCACCAAAACCGGCACAGCCCCTGGAACAAAACAATATGAAATATTACCGGGGTCTGCTTTTCAGCGAATCGCCCTGGGATACCGAACGCGGCTCACACGAAATTACTGCCGCAGAAGCAAAAACCATTAACAATTTCAAATTTACCTGGAACGAAAACAACCAGCTTGTTTCGGTTGAATACAACCGCAACGACTCGTTGCTGAATTATTCGCCCATGGGTCCGGCAAAAATTACATACACCTACGAAGGCGACATGCAGGTAAAGCATTCGTTCGACGAAAAGGATCTGCCTGTGCAGGATGACGGTGCTTCGGTTTATGAGTACAAACTCGATACTGCCGGTATGCGTGTTGCACTCAGGTTTCTTGATGACACTGGACAACCAGCAGAAAACCGCAACAAAATTCACAATTTTGTATGGTCGAAAACAAATGATGGAATGATTCGCGAGCTCAGGTACAACCTTGCAGGCGATTCGGTGGTGATGAATCCGTTTTGCCCATTCTATGAATTGCGTTTTTCGTATGACGAAAAAGGATACCTGACCCGCATGGCCAACTACGACAACGACACACTTTACAACTGTACAGCTGAAAACTGCGGCGATGTTGGTGTTTCTTATTTCAAATTTGAAAATAATGGGGCTGGCGATTTAAAAATATTTTCGGTGCACAATACCACAGGCCGCATATCGAACCTTTACTGGGGTTGGGCAATAAGGGTAAACACAATCGATGCAAATGGTTATGTTACCGAAACTACCATGTTCGACCAGGATGATGAATACCTTGGCGGCAAAGGCGTTCCGATTACACAAACCTTATATGATGATCATGGTGCCCCGGTTAAAAGAACCTCGATGGATAAAGACCGCAATGTGATAAATGACACAAACAGTGGCGTTGCCATTATTGAATTTAAATACGACGAGGCTGGTCGCAGAGTTGAAACCCTGCGTTTAGACAAAGACGGCAAAGCTGTTGAGAACAAACAATAATAAATTTTATTCACTTTGCTAAAGTTTTACTTCAGGTTTGTTTCAATCCGGAGTAAAACTTTCTATTTTTAAGGGGTTCTTCAATTAATATTTCCTTTAAATCTGATTTTTGAAATGAAAAGAATCATATCAATATTAATATCGGCTGCAGTGATATTTCTGAGCGCCTGCTCAGGAGGACAGAAACAAACGGTTCCTGCAAATGAAGGCACAACTCCTCCTGTTGAAAAACAGGTTGAGATTAATAACGAGGCAAAATTGCTGCTCAATTACCTCGCAAAAAACGGCGACTATGTAAACAGTCGTGAATTTCCTTCGCTTATCAGCGTCGAACCCGCTTTTGAAGCGCTGGGTGAAAAAACACTTGTAATCGATATGCGAAGACCGGAGGTTTACAAAAAAGGTCATATCAAAGGTGCCGTGAATGTTGAAATACCGGGACTTCCTGAATTTTTAACCGGCAAAATTAAACCTTTTGAATACGACAAAATCATTCTTGTCTCCTATTCGGGGCAGAGTTCAAGCTACGCAACCTTGCTGCTGCGTTTAATGGGTTATGGAAATGTTTTTTCACTTCGCCTTGGTATGAGTGGCTGGAACCCGAAAATGAACAACAAATGGGCTGCCGGAATTTCGTCGGAATATGAATCAAAACTTGATACTGTAACTTATACCAAAGCTCCTGCCGGTGATTTTCCGTTGCTGAATACAGGCAAAACCACAGGAGTCGAAATCTTCGATGCAAGGGTCACCCTGCTTTTCAGCGAGTATGAAAATGCCGCCATTTCTGCCGACGCAGTTTTCAGCAATTCTGAAAAATACTACATCATTAATTACGAACGAAAAGATAAATATGACACAGGCCATATTCCGGGTGCCATTCGTTACAAACCGGGTGGAACGTTGGGAGTTATCGCTGAGATGCAAACCATTCCGGCCGATAAAGAAGTGGTTGTTTATTGCGGAACCGGGCATAATTCAGCTTTTGTAACTGCCTACCTGCGCTTGTTCGGGTACAATGCAAAAACACTTCGTTTTGGTAACAACTCATTTATGCACGATAAAATGGTTCGTGAAGAAAATACCATGTCGTGGCAGCCATACCAAAAGGCTGATACAAAAAACTTCCCTGTTGTAAAATAGTATAGCACTGATATAAAAATTGAAATCCGGTTGCATCTTACGATGAACCGGATTTCTTGTTTTTGAAATTATAGTATGAACTAAACTAATTTGTTCTATTTGCTGAGATCCCTGTAATACAATTCTTTTGCCTCGATAACCATGCCGGGATTATGGCATTGGATAGCAAAAAAACCTTTTGTGTATTCACTATCATCGTAAGTCATCACCAATTGTTCGTTAATCCAGAATTCGATATGCGTTCCTACAGCTTTCACCCTATAATCAAACCACTCGCCATCTTTTGTCAGGTTGACGGTTGCTTTTCCGGTTGGGGTACCTGGTTTCCAGAGCCAGCCGGTGTGGGCTTCCTGGCTGTTGCAGATCTGGGCTTCGTAACCACGCGGATAACTATCCGGATTATCGGCCGGCGGATTGGCTCTGAAATACAAACCACTGTTGGCATCTTTGCCGGTACTGGTTATGCGGAATTTCCCCTTTACCTCAAGATTGGTCAGTTCAGGGGCAGCATAAATATGTCCGTTAGCGCCTTCGCCAACAAGTGCCCCGTCTTTTACCACCCAAGTTGCTTTTCCGCGAACAGTCCAGCCATCCAGATTGTTACCGTTGAATAACGATTTCCATTTGGGTTCGGGTTTGGCGGCACTAACAAAAAGTACCATTGCCATTACAACTGTTATCACAAAAAAATGTCTCATTAGCTGTCGTTTTTAATTGTCCGAAACTCCTCATTTTTCGAAACTTATACTAATACAATTTTGTCGGTCATTTCATAAATTTAAACAGTCGCAATGTTTTTTTTAGTGTAATTTCAACCTGTCGGAATAATGAAAAATGATGAAAAAACAGGAGAACGCGAAGTCAAACAAAACAATCCGCACTCCATTGTTGCTGCTTGTTTTGCTGGTTCTTTTTATCAGTTGTAAACCCGGTGTGAAAAATCAGGGCGAAATTATAAGCAAAGAAGAAAAAGAGCAGGGCTGGGAACTGCTCTTCGATGGAAAGAGTTTCGCAGGCTGGCGCGGATTGGGGCGTGACACAGTGGAAACCAACCATTGGAAAGTGGAAAACGGAATGATTCATAAATTGAAAAACGATGATGGTCCTGCTTTGGCAAACGGTGAAAAAATTAATGGCGGCGACCTGATGACCATCGATACTTTCGACAGTTTTGAACTGTCTTTTGAATGGAAAATTCTGGGTGGCGGAAACAGCGGAATCAAATACAATGTGTCGGAAAAATCTCGAAATCCTACGGTTCAGGGTTTAATGCATTGGGTTTTGAATACCAGATTCTCGACGATTCAGCTCAAATTTACAAAGACCTGAAACCAACGCAATACACCGGAGCACTTTACGAAATGTATCCCCCACAAAATGTTCAGCTGAATCCTGCCGGGGAATTTAACCAGGGCCGGATTCTGATAGACAGAAATCACGGGGAGCATTGGGTGAACGGCGTAAAAGTGTTTAATTTTGAGTTTGCCACTACTGAGTTTGATTCGCTTTTCAGGCTGAGTAAATATGCAAAATACCCTGATTTTGAACTGAAACGCAGCGGACATATTGTTATCACCAACCACAGTTACGAATCGTGGTACAAAAACATTAAAATCAGGAAGATAAAGTAAATATCTTTGATAAAATTGAATGTGTGAAAATATAATTTTTGACTAACCCCGCTCCTGATTTCGGGACGCGACACTCGCATGATACCCAACTATTTCACAAAAGTCATCGAAGGCGGAGCAGCGTTTTTACCAGTTCCCCATTTTTTATTCGGTTGCGAGCCCATTTTGAATACCAGTTCGCCACCTTTTGTAATTTCTTCATGTGTAATCCATGTTCTGTCAAAAGGCAGTCCGTTTAAGGTGGCCGACTGGATGTATTTATTCTCTTTTGAATTGTTATGCGCTTTGATTGCAAACGATTTTCCGCCTGCAAGCGAAATTTTTGCCTCACCCAAAACAGGGCTACCGATTGCATAAACCGGCAATCCGGGAGTAACCGGGTAAATGCCAATGGCACTTAAAACATACCACGACGAAAGCGAACCCATATCCTCGTTGCCGCACAATCCGCCGGGACCACTGCGGTACAACTCCTCGCACACCTGGCGGGCGCGTTGCTGGGTTTTCCATGGCTGGCCTGCATAATTATATAAATAAGCTACATGATGCGACGGTTGATTTCCCTGAACATATTGTCCGATGGTTCCCACAACGCCCACATATTTCGGGGGAGTGATGTTTACATCCATGCCAAAAAAAGTGTCGAGTTTGGCTACAAAAGCTTCGCTATTTCCAAACAAGTTAATCAGGCCCTGTGCATCATGCTGCACCGACCAGATGTACTGCCAGGCATTCGATTCTGTGTAATGACGGTTGGGTCGTCGGCCTACCAGCAGCGGGTCGAAATATTTATAATAATGATGATTTCCTTCGGTTACAATTTCCTGTTCCCGACCGTTCATAGCTTCCAGAAAACTTCTGTCGGCTTTTTTCGGTCGCATGAATTGGGTTTCGGCATCCCATAAATTGGCATAATTTCCGGCACGTTTCATAAACAATTCGTAGTCTGATTTTTCGCCTAAAGCATTGGCTAATTGAGCGATGCACCAGTCGTCGTACGCCAGTTCGAGTGTGTTGGGCACCGACTCGGCAACTTTGTCAACCGGTGTGTAACCCAGTGTTTTGTAGAACTCCAGCCCCGAGCGGCCAGCGTGTGCCAACCGTGGTTCTGTGGGTGTTTCGAGCGCTTTCCGTTTCATCGCTTTGTACAAAAATTTCACATCGAAATCGCGGAACCCTTTCATATAAGCATCCACAATTACCGGAATCAGGTGGTCGCCAACCATCGATTCACCAAAAACATTCAGAAAATGTTGCGCCGGCAGCCAGTCGTAATGTTCGGTTTTGGCGGCAATCGATTTAATAAAATCATCAACATGTTCCGGAGCAGTTAATGTAAGCAGCGGGTGCTGCGAACGGTAGGTATCCCAGCACGAAAATGAACCATAAAAATCGAAATCCTTGGCGACATGAATCTGCCCGTCAGAATCGATATATTTTCCATCCGCATCGCTTGAAATATATTGTGCCAGAAATGAGTGGTACAAAGCTGTGTAGAAGATTTCCTTCTGGTCGTCAGTGGCGCCGTCAACCTGAATTTTTGAAATCTCACGGTTCCAGGTTTCGCGGGCTTCGTTTTTTACCCTTTCAAAATCCCAGTCGGGAATCTCAGCTTCCAGGTTTTTACGGGCGCCTTCAATACTTGTGTACGAAATTCCAACTTTTACCAGAATAGCTTCATTCTCCAAGGTTTTGTAAGTGACAAACGCCCCTATTTTATTGCCGTTTTCACCGCTTTTATAAGGCCAGTAACTCCCGCCCGACTCAGGAGTAACATACTCGGTATCGAAAGTTCCGTAATACCTGAACGGTTTGCTGAACTCAGCCACAAAATAAACTTTTCCAAGGTTGGCTCTTTTTGCTCCTTCAATTCGGTTATTATCGATGATTTTAAACTCCGAAAGTTCTTCCGATTTCATGGCCCCAATCTGGTGACCAAGGTCAAGAATTATCCTGGCATTTTCGGTTTTTGGAAATGTATATCGGTGAAAACCAGCCCGTTTTGTAGCAGTTAGTTCCACTTTTATGTTTTCATCTTTCAGCATAACAGAATAATAACCCGGTGTTGCAGTTTCATCGGCATGACTAAAGCGCGAGCGGTAACCCTCTTCCGGATTTTTAGCTGTTCCCGGAACAATCTGCAATTGGTCGGCGGCAGTAGGCATGAGCATAATTTCGCCACCGTTTACCATGCCAACGCCACTCCAGTGCGTGTGACTAAACCCGATGATGGTATTATCGCCATACACATAACCCGCACAGTGGCTCCAGCCTTCGGTTCCCGTATCGGGTCCCAAATGCACCAATCCAAACGGCAAACCTGATCCTGGGTAAGTGTGCCCGAAAAAATCAGTCCCCAGAAAAGGGTTGACAAAATCGGCGGGTTGCTTTTCGGTTTGGGCAGTACCCGAAACACAAAAACCCAACATTAAAATGGCAAAAATTAAAGTAGAAAATCCAGTTTTCATAATAAATGTTTTTAGTTCATGAATCATTGCGGTTAGACTTTACAAATCTTAACCTGAATTGCGAAAATATATTTTAAAAACTATTTGAATGGTTAAAAGATAATGCAAACTGATTAAAATAACCGAAGTTTTTATACGTCCGCATATATTTCTTTGTTACTGTCTATCTTTATGCAATATTGTTAATAATTAATCATTTACATCAACTTATATGGCACTGAAAAAATATTTTTTAAATGGTCTCTGGCTGATGTTTTCAGGGATGTTTTTATTGGCATCGTGCACAAAACAAGAGCCCACGCTTGAATCGAAAGTTATTTCAATCAACTCCAACTGGAAAATTCAGTCGAGTGAAAAACTTGCCGGTACCGATGAAGCATCCGTTTCGCAAAACGGATTTGATGTTTCGGGCTGGTATGAAGGTGTTGTTCCGGGAACAGTGCTGGGCGCGCTTACCGATTTCAAGGTAATTGAAGACCCTACTTTTGGGATTAACATGAAAAATATGGCCCCCACGCAGTTTCAGAAACCGTGGTGGTACCGCAGTACTTTTCAGATTTCAGCCGATGATTTAAAAAAGAATGTTTCGCTCAGGCTGAACGGGATCAGCAACCGCGCCGACCTGTGGGTAAACGGAAAAAAAGTGGCCGGAAGCAACGAAATTACCGGAACTTACCGGATATTTTCGTTCAACATCAATCCGTTTATTCAGGAAGGTGAAAACACGCTGGCACTGAAGGTTACTCAATATGCCAACGGCGAATATCTGCTGGGTTTCTGCGACTGGAATCCGCTGCCGGCCGACCGCAGCATGGGAATTTTCCGCGAAGTTTTCCTCGAAATCAACGAAGGCGTTAAAATCAGAAGTCCGTTTATTTATGCCAAAGTGGATACGGTTTCGAAAAGCGCCGCCGATTTGTTTGTTCAGGCAGAAATTGTAAACAGCACCGACAAAGCTGTTGAAGGTATTATCAGTCTCGATTACGAGGTGGGCAAACTGGAGCAAAAAGTAACTGTTGAAGCAAACGACACTCTTTCAATCAGGCTCAGTCCGCAGGATTTCAGCCAGCTTTCGGTAAAAAATGTGGAATTGTGGTGGCCCAATGGAATGGGAAAACCAAAACTTTACAATCTGAAAGCTGAGTTTACTGTAGGAAATAAAATTTATGATTCAGTAGAAAAGAAATATGGTATCCGCGAAATCACCAGCCGTCTGAACGAAGATAAAAACCGTTCTTTTACCATCAACGGAAAATTTGTGATGCCAAAAGGCGGTGGCTGGGCCGATGATATTTTCCTGCGCGACACTCGCAAATCGGTTGAAGCACAGATGCGTTACATCCGCCACATGGGATTGAACAGCATTCGAGCCGAAGGATTCTGGGGAAAAGATGAAGACCTGTACAACCTTTGCGATGAATACGGAATCCTTGTTATGGTTGGCTGGAACTGCATCTGGGAATGGGAAGAATATCTGCTGAAATCCTGTCACGAAAAATACGGCGGTGCTGTTACCACCGAAGATATCGACCTGCTGGCTGCCATGTGGAAAGACCAGATGTTGTGGCTCAGAAACCACCCGAGTATTTACATCTGGATGCTGGGCAGCGACAAACTTCCGCACCCCGACCTCGAAAGAAAATACGTGGCTTTGTTTGATAAATACGACCCTTCACGTTCTTATTCAACATCGGCAGGTGGCGCCGGAACAGAAAATAACAATGTGGTGGCCGAAGTTCCGCTGGTGAGCGAAATCAGCGGACCGACCGGTATGAAAATGTTAGGCCCGTACGCCTGGACTCCCCCTCATTACTGGTTTACCGACACTGTGCTGGGTGGCGCTTACGGGTTTAATACAGAAACCTGCCCGGGTGCAACCATTGCCCCGCTGGCTTCGCTGAAAAAAATGATGCCCGAAGAAGCGCTTTGGCCCATTGACAAAACTTACTGGGAATACCACACAGGACGCAACGAATTTACCTCGCTCGACCGCGATATTACTGCCATTAACGAGCGTTATGGAAAATCGTCGAACGTTGAGGAATTTTCTTACAAAGCACAGGTAAACAATTACGAAATTATGCGCCCGCAGTTTGAGGCTTTTATGGCCCACAAACCAAAAAGCACCGGACTTGTGCAGTGGCAGCTCAACTCGGCATGGCCAAAACTTATCTGGCAATTGTACGATACTTATCTGCAGCCAAATGGTTCGTTTTATGGTGTGAAAAAAGCCTGTGCCCCGCTTCATGCCATTTATCGTTATGGGTTCGATGATATTTACCTTGCCAATGAAGACTTGAACGATGCTAAAAACCTGACCGTGAAAATCAGGGTTTTCGATATCAACTCAAAAGAGATTTTTGCGGATGAATGGAAAGGCGAAATTCCGTCGAACATTTCGAAATTCATTTATAAAATGTCCGAAATCAAAAACCTGACACCGGTTTATTTTCTCGATTTGCGCATTTTAAATGACGCAGGACAGGAAGTGGACAATAATTTTTACTGGCTTTCGACTAAAAAAGATGTGCTCGATTACGAAGGCTCTAAAAAATTACCCTGGCCATATTACACACCTACCAAATCGTTTGCCGATTACAAAGCACTCGATAAGTTGTCAAAAATCAAGCTTGAATACAATTACCAATATGGCAAAGACGACCAGTTTGGAATAGTTACTCTGAAAGTGAAAAACCCCACTGAAACTGTTGCTTTCTTCAACTTCATGGATGTTATCGACCCGCAGACACAGCAACCTGTTTTGCCAATTTACTGGAACGACAACTATGTTTCGCTGCTGCCGGGAGAAGAAAGAACTTACGAAGCAAAATTCTTCCTTACAGATATGAAAGGAGAAAAACCAGTATTGGAAGTTCGCGGCTGGAATGTTGAAAAAACAACGATTAACTAATAATCATGAAAAGAAATTATTTTATCGTAGTTCTCATCTTCTTTATCTTCTTCGTCATCTCGTTTCTGACGAACATCATTGGCCCGCTGGTGCCCGAGGTAATCAAGGGTTTCAGCGTGAGCAAAGGAATGGCAGGACTGCTGAATTTCTCGTTTTTTATTGCCTACGGAGTGATGTCGGTTCCGGCCGGTATTCTGACTGAAAGATACAAGGAAAAAAAAGTGATTACGGCGGCATTTCTGCTGGCAACTACAGGTGCGCTGCTTTTTTCACTCAATTCAAGTTTTGGCATTTATCTTATTTCATTGTTTTTAATCGGGATGGGGATGGCGATTTTGCAGGTGGCAATTAACCCGTTACTGCGTGTTTCGGGTGGCGAAGAGCATTTTGCCTTTACCTCGGTGCTGGCGCAGTTGTTTTTCGGTGGCGCTTCATTTCTGAGTCCGCTGATGTACTCCTACCTCGTCACCAATCTTTCTGAAGGAAATTTATCAAACGCGTTGCTTTCAACTTTAAACGGAATAGTTCCCGAAAACCTGAAATGGGTTTCGATTTACTGGATTTTTGCCGTGATAGCTGCTGCGATGATCATCATTGTATTGATTTCAAGATTTCCGAAAGTGGAACTGAACGAAGAGGAAAAAGTAGGTAGTTTTTCAACCGTAAAAGAGCTGCTGAAAAACAAAACTGTAATCCTGTTTTTCTTCGGAATTTTTGCCTACGTGGGAACCGAACAAGGCGTTGCAAGCTGGATTTCGAAGTTTTTGCAGGATTACCACGGGATGAATCCAGAGGTGGAAGGTGCAAAAGCCATTTCGTGGTTTTGGGGACTACTCACCGTAGGGTGTATTCTCGGGTTGGGTTTGCTGAAACTGATGGACAGTAAACTTGTACTGAGGATTTTCGTTCTTGCAGCCATGATTTCGCTGGCAACCGCATTATTTACTCCCAACGGACAAGTCGCTTACTACGGATTTATCATGGTTGGCTTTTTTGCCTCGGTAATGTGGTCGGTGGTGTTTTCGCTTGCATTGAATTCGCTGCCCAACAACCATGGCGCTTTCTCCGGAATTTTGTGCTCCGGTATAATTGGCGGCGCAATCGTACCGCTGATTGTAGGCGTTATTGGCGAAAAATTCGGATTGAGAGTCGGGATGGCGTTTGTGTTTCTCACACTCAGTTATTTACTGAGTATAACTTTCTGGGCAAAACCATTGATTAAAAACAAAACCATCAGTTTTAAAGCTGACAGTACATAAATGCGAATCAAGAGTAGAAATATGTATTCAATATTGAACCCTCTCTGGGGTTCCGGAACATATCGCTATTTGTGCCACGGGTTACGCCCGTGGTTATTCAAATTAAATCCCTTCAGGATTAGTTGCTTGAAACCACGAATGTGGTTTACTCTGAATAACCCCGTACGAAGTGCGGGGATACAATAAGGGTAATACCCGAACCCCGAAGTGGGTTCAATAAAACAATAAATGATTAAGAATTTATAAATAAAAGCAACATGAACAAATTAGCTATTAATGGCGGAGCCCCCCAGCGCGATGCAAAAGTAAATCCCTGGCAAAAATGGCCGGTTTGGGATGAAAGAGAAGAAAAAGCGCTGCTTGAAGTTTTAAACAGCGGCGTTTGGTCCTACAACGGACCGAAAGAAATGGAGTTCAACAAAAATTTTGCTGAATATACCGGCGTGAAATATGCGATTTCGGCGGCCAACGGAACGGTTACCTTGCAAATGGCGCTCGAAGCCTGTGGCGTGGGTGTTGGCGATGAAGTGATTCTTCCCGGACTTACCTGGCAGGCTACTGCTGCAACTATTCTCGATGTAAATGCAACTCCAATTCTTGTTGATGTTTGCGAAGATACCTGGTGTATCGACCCGAAAGCAATCGAAGCTGCTATTACACCACGAACAAAAGCAATCGTACCGGTTCATTTGTACGGCAGTTTTGCCAACATGGACGAAATTATGCGCATCGCCAAAAAACACAACCTGTTTGTGATTGAAGACTGCGCCCACAAACATGGTGGCGAGTGGAACGGTAAAAAGGCTGGTAGCATTGGCGATATTGGCAGTTTTAGCTTTCAGTTATCGAAACATTTAACTGCAGGTGAAGGCGGTGTTGTTACCACCAACAATTTCGAACTGGCCGAAAAACTTGATGCTTTGCGCAACTGCGGCCGCCGTCCCGAAGGATTGAGCGTTGAAGTTGATAAAGGTGCCGGATTATACTCCGACCAGGGTAATTTTTATCAGTCGGGTAATTTCAGGATTACCGAATTTCAGGCTGCCATTTTGGTTGAAGCATTAAAAAGAATGCCGGAACAAAATGCAAACCGGGATGCAAACGGTATTTATCTCAATTCGCTGCTTGCAAATATTCCGGGTGTCAAACCGATGAAACGTGATGAACGCGAAACAAAGGAAGCCTATTTCAATTTTGCTTTCCGTTATTTTAAAGACGAATTCAAAGGTTTATCCGTCGCTAAATTCCGCGAAGCATTAACTGCTGAAATCGGAATTTCGGTTTCCGGAAGTTACGAGCCTCTGAATAAATGTTCGTTGTATGTGCCACACACAAAACCATCGAAACATAAATTAAACGATGAATATTGGGCAGCTATCGACCCCAAACGTTTTGATTTGCCGGTTTGCGACAGGATTCATTTCGAAGAATCGGTTTGCATTCACCACAAAGTACTGATGGGTACCAAAGCCGATGTGGAAATGATTGCCGCAGCCATTCGGAAGATTTATGATAATGCGGAAGAGTTGATGTAGCAGAGTTACGGGTTACAGGTTTCAAGTTCAGACAACACAATCAGTTTCAATCAATCACAACCAGTCTCAATTTTTGAATCCAGAATCCAGTATCACCTTACTCTGTACTCAATACTTTGTACTAAGTACTTTAAACAAAAAATGATGAAACAAATTAAAGTTGCGCTCATTGGCGCCGGATACATTGCCAATTACCATGCACGCGGAC
>DYSZ01000019.1 GCA_020726265.1 Draconibacterium orientale | reverse complement strand
CTTTGACTTTCCAAGTCAAAGATATCTTGTCGGACTTAAAAAGTCCGACTCCCGTTACTGTCATTCCGATGCGAAGCGAGGAATCTCATTAAATTGACCGGACAGCCTTGATTTTACAATACACTTTTAGCCCCCTGAAAAGTCCCTCCTCTTTTCTCAAAAAATGTCTCTGATCCCGAAATCTGCAATTTTACCTTCCTGATTGCCTAGAAAATTCAACTTCACAAATGCTGATTCCCTGTCGGAAATCGGGAAGCACAGCTTTCCTCAAACCTTACAATTAAACTGTTTTTATCAGTCATTCGCCCAAATTACCCGCAATCCTACTCGCAACTTCCATAAATGCTTACTCGAAGGCAGTAATCCGGCTGTTTGAGATTTCATTTTTCTAACCTCCTGCAAGTATTAAAGTACTTCATTTTCAGCCTCTGATTCCTTTTTAATCAGCAATTAAAATGCCTGTAAAGGCCTCATGGTCAGGTATTATTAATTCAGGATTTATAAAGGAAAAAGAAAATGAAAAGTTTATTTACATCAGCTTTAATTCTTATTGGTTTGTGCATCTGGGCTCAGGATAAAGCCACTCTCGAAAACATTTCAATTATAAATGTAGCACTCGACGAAGTAAACCAGGTTTGCTATTTTCCAGAATCAAATAGCCAGATTCTAAAATCGGGTTCAAAAGGTTGCGAAATCAATGTTACCTACATCAATTTTACTGAAGAAGCAAAAGCAGCATTTGAATATGCCGTTTCTCTTTGGGAAGAAAACATAGCTTCATCAACACCAATTAATATAAGTGTAAGTATGGAAAATCTGGCCAGTGGTGTGTTGGGTCAGGGTAAACCAGCGCTTTTCCTCCGCAATTTCAAATCTACACCACTTGCCAATGTATTTTATCCGATTGCTTTGGTTGAAAAAATAACAGGCAAAGAACAAAACAAATCAAACGAAGCCGATATCACCTGTTCTTTCAATGCAACACAGTCATGGTATTTTGGTACCGATGGAAAGACCCCTTCAACCAAATACGATTTTGTAAGCGCAGTTTTGCACGAAATTGGACATGGGATGGGGTTCGCCGGTTTCTTTAAAAGCGAAAACGGAATTGGTCAGTTTAGCAACAGTAGTAATTCTCCGAGTGTTTACGACTATTATATTTTCAATATAAACGACCAGCGCTTGGCTGACCAGGACTTATTTCCCTGCCCATCACAGGAATTAACCGAACAGCTCACTTCAAATTCGCTGGTAATCAATTACGAAACTGAAATTCAGGAAACCGGCAGCGCCACAGTTTACGCACCAGCCACATGGACAAACGGAGTAAGCATTTACCACCTGAAAAAAACACAGGCCGATGCACCAGCCGAATTAATGGGCGCTTATGCCTACAAAGGTGAAGCAAAACACAACCTTGGAAAAAACACACTTCAGGTGCTCGCAGAAATTGGCTGGGGCGAAAAATCGGCCGAAGTTGACGACAACATTTTTACTGCCAACGACGACGAAATTTTGGCAAATGTATCGGCAACCGTTTATCCGAATCCATGCAACGACATTCTGAATATCAATTTTCCGGTAACCAGCGCCAATGCTCAGGTAACCATCGAAGTTATAAGTCTTACCGGCAAAACTGTTTACCGCGAAAACTGGATCGATGCAGGTTTCAATCCTGAAAAACGAATCGATGTATCATCTCTGGAGTCAGGAATTTACCTGGTTCAAACCACCGACGAAAACGCGAATAGGTTCTCCAATAAAATTATTAAAAACTAATTATCATGAAAATCCTGTTAGTAATTGCACTCGCAGCTGCCGTTATCGGCATGGTCATCTCAGCAGTAGTTCTATTCGAAGTTACTGTACGCAAAAGCTTCAAAGTGGATTAACCACTGACTCTTCAACTTCAACAGAAACAACTTAAGTATTCACTCAACTTTAATTTAAAACAACAATTATGGAAACTTTATTAATTATCGCATTAGTAAGCTCAGTAGCAGGAGCATTAGTTTCAGCCGTAGTTTTGGCTGTTTACATCAATCGCCAGTCGCATTTATTTAAAATACGTTGATAAACCAGATTTTTTCTTTTATACAAATCCACTGAAAGTAAACCGAACCGGTATTGACCGTTCAAATACTTTCAGGAAAATAGAAGGCAGCTGTTGAGCTGCCTTTTTTTGATCTTAAAGCAATAGCAACAAAACGATATTTTTCAGATATTCATTCAGTTCGATATGAATCTTATTTCAGGTTGATTATATTTAAGCCTGAAACAAAACCTGAGTTTATAGCAATGGATTTACCTGATTCAACATTAGGACTTTACACTGATTTTTACGAACTCACCATGGCACAAGGTTATTTCTTTTCTGACAAGAGAAACGAAAGAGCGACATTCGATTATTTTTTCCGAAGCAATCCGTTTAAGGGAGGTTTTACTGTATTTGCCGGTCTTGCCGATTTCCTGGATTTGCTTGAAAGGTTCACATTCAGTATTTCGGATTTGAAATATCTGGAAGAACAGGGTTTCAAGCCTGAGTTTCTTGAATACCTTAAACAGTTCAGGTTTTCGGGTAATATTTTAAGTGTTGCCGAAGGTGAAATCGTTTTTCCGAACGAACCTGTTATGCAGGTTGAGGCGAATATTATCGAAAGCCAGTTGATAGAGAGTTTGTTGCTGAATATCATCAATTTCGAATCGCTGATTGCTACCAAAGCTTTCAGGATAAAACTCGTTTCGGGGGGGCGACCATTTTCTGATTTCGGGCTGCGGCGGGCACAGGGGTTTGCTGCAATGCAGGCAAGCCGCGCTTCGGTAATTGGGGGGGCTGCATCGACCTCGAATGTGCTGGCAGGTAAAAAGTATGGTATTCCGGTTTCAGGAACCCAGGCACACAGCTGGGTGCAGAGTTTCGATAGCGAGTTGGAGGCTTTTCGCGCTTATGCTCTTGCCCACCCCGAAAATACAACACTACTTGTCGATACTTATGATACTTTACAATCGGGAGTACCCAACGCAGTTTTGGTGGCTAAAGAAATGGAACCCCGAGGTCACCGGCTGAAAGCCATCAGGCTCGATAGCGGCGACCTTGCCTACCTCAGTAAAAAAGCACGAAAAATGCTCGATTCTGACGGACTTGATTATGTGAAAATTATTGCATCGAACCAACTCAACGAGTATGTAATAAAAACACTTTTGAAAGACCAGGACGCAGCAATCGATGCTTTTGGTATTGGTACAGAAATGGTTACGGGTAAACCCGATGCTTCGCTCGATGGTGTTTACAAATTGGTTTGCCTTAATAACAAACCCAAAATGAAGTTTTCAGAAAATATCGAAAAAACCACTTTGCCAGGTAAAAAGAAGTTATACAGGTTTTTTGACGAAGACGGTAAGTTTTATCGGGATGCCATTTTACTCGAAACCGAGAATCCTAATGATTTACAAACAATTTATCATCCGGTTTATCCCGAAAAAAATACTTCGGTTAATGACCTTAAATTCGAATCGATACTGCAAGAAGTGGTATCTAACGGAAATTTCAATTTTGAGAAAAAAAGTCTTGCTGAAATACATCAGTATCTTTTACAGCGGTCAGCATTATTACCCGATGAACACAAACGGTTTATCAGTCCGCATATTTACAAAGCCGGAATCAGTGAAAAATTGATGGAAACCCGCAATCAGCTTGCAATTCAGCTAAATCATTAAATCGACAGTATTATGACAGAAATCGTTCGTCCCACCTTGTTGGTTGACAAAGAAGTTTGTGAGCGGAACATTGGCCGAATGGCAGTAAAAGCCAATGCACTTGGCCTGAAATTCAGGCCACATTTTAAAACGCATCAGTCGGAAAAAATAGGAGAGTGGTTTAAAATGGCCGGGGTTACAGCAATCACTGTTTCGTCGGTACAAATGGCCGAATATTTTGCTGCTGCCGGATGGAAAGATATTACGATTGCATTTCCGCTGAACGTGCTCGAAATGGATAATATCAACCAACTGGCCGGAAAAATCAAACTGCACGTACTTGTTGAGAATGTTGACGCTGTAAATGTTTTGAAAGAAAAGTTATTACATACGGTGGGCGTTTGGATAAAAATTGATACTGGATACCACAGAACCGGCATTGATGCGGTTGCTTTCAACGAAACCGATGTTGTTGTGGCTGCAATTAAAGGTCGTGAAAAGCTTGTTTTTAAAGGGTTTTTGTCACATACAGGCCAAACTTACCTGGCAAATTCAACCGACGAAATTCTGCGTTGTCATTTCGATGCATTGGAAAAATTGAAATCACTGAAAAACCGTTATCATGCGAGGTTTCCGGATGTTGAAATCAGTATGGGAGATACGCCGGCAGCCACACTTTGTACTAATTTCGACGGGGTAAACGAATTAAGGCCCGGTAATTTTGTTTTTTATGATTTGATGCAGCAAAATCTGGGTGTTTGCCAGATGGAAGATATTGCAGTACGGATGGTTTGTCCGGTGGTGGCTAAACATGCATTGCGCAACGAGGTTGTGATTCATGGTGGGGCAGTGCATTTTTCGAAAGATTCAATCCGCAATACCGATGGGAAAAAGATGTACGGACGCATCATAATCGAGAAAGATGGTAAAAAGATTTTACTCGATACAATGAATTATCTGTCGGCATTATCGCAGGAACATGGTATTTTAAAAGTGGCGCAATCGCAATTCAACCAGTTTTATGTGGGGCAACTTGTTGAAATTTTGCCTGTACATTCATGTCTGACAGCCAATTTAATGGGGCACTATCGTACCAGTGAAGGCGAACTGATTGAGATGATGCCAAGGTTTTAACCCGGAAAGAAGATGTAAAACTTTAAATTCTGTTTGAATTTGGCAGTCAGAAGGTTATCCAACATTGGAAGCAATCGGGTTGATAAAAACAATCTCAGCATTCACTACTGTTAAATGTTTAATCGCCTCACCATAAGAATTCAGGTCGCGGCAAACTTTAATTATTTCGTATTTCGAATCAGCATTATCAATTGTTTCGGCAAATACAGGCTTTTTATCAAATTTATTTTTTGAAGTAATCACCTCGTTGTTATAATCGAAATTAAAATCTTTGTGAACTGCATATACAAACTCAATTCCGGAACCACCACACTCTTTTTTGTAAAAACGCGAAAACAGGATGCAGATTTTTCCATTGGGAAACCCGTAATAATGAACAGGAAAAACTGTGGAAAGAAATGATGCGTAGGTTTTGTGAATCAGTTTTGCCACTGTCATAAGTTTTTGTTTTAGTCAGTTTTGCAACTTGCTTGCATCCATCAAAATCAGAATCGGATTACAAATTGTGCATGAAAACTTCAATTTCTAAAGCGTCACTGTAAATCTAATTCTGAATTGGGCAAAAAGGTACCCCGTTTGATTAGTATCTGTTGTTCAGGGTGCTGGCTCTGAATTATAAAAACACATTGTATTCAAATAATACTCTGAACTTAACGCAAAAAATCCATTCGTCGGTTGACGAATGGATTTTTTGCTTTTTTTTGATCCGCTTAATTTGCGAAGACGTTTATTTTTCAGGAATGCTTTCAAGTGTTGCAACCAGGAAATCCCAGAATTTTTGTACGGTTGCAATATTTACCTTTTCGTCGGGCGAATGCGGGAACCGGATGGTCGGTCCAAACGAAATCATATCCCAGTTCGGGTAATTTCCGCCCAGAATTCCACATTCCAAACCAGCATGAATCGCTTTGATTTCAGGTATTTTCTTGTATTTCTTGTTGTACACATCCTGCATCGTTTTCAGAATTGCCGAATCCATGTTGGGTTTCCATCCGGGATAACCGCCGGTGAGCGCTGTTTTTGCACCAGCTAATTCAAAAACGGCTTTCATTCTTGTTCCAAGTTCTTCTTTTGCCGAGTCAACCGAACTGCGCATCAGGCAGGCTACCGAAATAGTTTTCTTTTTGGCGTCAGATTTTACAATAGCAAGGTTGGTCGATGTTTCAACGAGCCCGGCCATGCTGTCGCTCATGCGGATTACCCCGTTGGGGCAAGCTACAATAGCAGCAGTTATTTTTTCCTGGTCTTTCTTCGAGATTACTTTTTTGAGCCGTTTAACTTCTTCGAGTGTAACTGCAAGTGTTGGCTCGGTTACCGAGAGCTCAGCTTTAATTACTTCAGCTAAATCCTCAACAAGTTTTACAAAACTCTTTGTTCTTGAGTTTTTTACTGCCAACACGCCAAAAGCCTCACGCGGAATGGCGTTGCGCAAACTTCCGCCTTCAAACTCAGCGAGTTTTACCCCCAACTTTTCATGTGCAGCATTCAACAACCTGAAAAATACTTTGATGGCATTTCCTCTTCCCAGCGGGATGTCGATACCTGAGTGACCGCCTTTCATGCCGGTAACGCTAAGTTTAAAACCGGTAAACTCTTTGTCGAGCGTTTTTTCGTTGTATTTAAAAGTGGCCGAAAAATCTTCGCCCCCGGCGCAGCCCACATACAATTCACCCTCGTCTTCCGAGTCCATGTTAATCAGAATATCGCCGTGCAAAATGCCAGGTTTCAGGCCGTTGGCGCCGTCCATTCCGGTTTCTTCGGTAGCGGTCAACAAAACCTCCACCGGACCATGTTTTATTGTAGTCGATGCAAGTACCGCCAAAGCAGCCGAGACTCCGATACCGTTGTCGGCGCCCAAAGTAGTACCGTTAGCACGAACCCACTCTCCGTCAACAACTGTTTCAATCGGGTCGGTGGTAAAATCGTGCTGTTTGTCGCTGTTTTTTTGCGGAACCATATCGAGATGGCCCTGCAAAATAACACCCTTCACGTTTTCTTTTCCGGCGGTTGCCGGTTTACGGATGATTACATTGCCCGCTTCATCCTTTATTGTTTCGAACCCTAGGTTTTTGCCAAAATCTTCAGCCCACTCCTGTATTTTTTCTTCATGAAATGATGGGCGCGGGATTTGGGTCATCTGATCGAAAATACTCCAAACTTCAGTGGGTTTAATGTCTTTTACTTGTGTCATTTTATTTATTTTTTAATATTGGGTAATTCCAAACCATATCCTTTTTTCCGGTCTTCTGCCTTTAACAGCAAAGAAAAAAGTAAAGCGAGTACACCAAAGCCTGTAAATATTAACATGGGCAAAGTGTAGTTATAGGTATTTACCGTAAGCCCGTCTCTCACCACTTGTCCGGTAATACAATATTTTTCGAGAACCCAACCTATTAGAGCAGGAACTCCCATTAATCCCCAGTTTTGAACCCAGAAAATCAGTGCATAAGCTGTCCCCAGTTGTTTTTCGGGAATAATTTTTGGTACCGATGGCCACATGGCTGAAGGAACCAGCGAAAATCCGACTCCTAATAAAAGGACAAGCAATACTGCCACAATCCAGTGGTGCAGAAATGGAACTGAAAACAAAGCATGAACCGAAATAATCAATAATGAACCAATCATCATGATGGTGGCACCCTTGCCTTTTCTGTCGTACAGGTTTCCAAAGAATGGAGTTAGTATAATGGTGCCAAAAGGTAACATCGACGGGATTGTACCGGCTAATTCTTCATTTACACCAAATTTATTGATCATCAAATCGGTTGCAAATTTCAGAAACGGGAAAACGGCTGAATAAAACAGAACACACAGAAAGGCAATGTACCACCAACCTTTGTTGGTAATTATCTGTAAAATGTCTGATAACTTAAAAGCATCTTCTTCCAATTGAGCTGCTGTTTTTTGTTCTTCTGATGCATCCAGTTTTTTATCCATAAACACATACATAACAAACGACAGAAGCCCGATGCAAAGCAGGATTAACCCAAGCAAAATTGGTCTTGAAACATCAATAACTCCAAAAGCCTTTGCAATTGGAACCGAGGTGGCGATAGCAAGTCCGGTTCCCAAACGGGCTGTCGCCATTTCGAGACCCATTGCCAGCGCAAGTTCTTTTCCTTTAAACCATTTGTAAATAATTTTTGAAACAGTTATACCTGCTACTTCAACTCCAACCGCGAAAATGGCAAAACCCAGACCTGCAATAAAAACCTGCGCAGGCGCTTCGAAAGTGAGTATATTCCAAACTTTTCCATCCAAAGTGTGCGTTGAAATGGCCCAATACTTTATTGCAGTTCCGATCACCATGATGGTTGTAGCCATCATACCCGTAAACCGCACACCCATTTTATCAAGAATAATTCCACCAATGATCAGCATTCCAAGGAAAACATTGAACCATCCGTAGGCGCTGTTGAAAAAGCCAAAATCGGAACTGCCCCAACCCAGTTTTCCTTCCAGGAGACCCTTTAAAGGTGCGATAACGTCGGTTAAGTAATAACCGCAAAGCATTGTAAAAGCAACAACTGCAAGAGCAGTCCACCTGGCTGCTGCTGAATCGCGAAGTGATTTTCTGATTATTTCCATTGAATCTATTTTTATGAATGTTATTTGATTTTTGAGATATTACTGATTGCGCCGGTTTCAGCGTCAAAATCAACGGCATAATCACCCGAAAGTAATTCTTCGGGAACCGGGGCAACGGCACCAAATTGTGCAATGGTGCCTCGGGCTGTGGCAATTGCATTCATGTCGTTTACAATACGGATATTGGCTTTTCCGGGAATGCGGTAATAAACGCCACTGGCTCCGGCAGCCGGATTATCTGATTTTAAAAGACCAGCTTGTTTTTGAGCCAATTCATTTTCAATTTCGAATTCTATCATAACAGGTTTCCCCGATAAATCTGTGGCCGGAATAATTCCTCCTTCTTCTGAAATGCGGAAAAGGGCCTCGCTTTTACCGCCCGTTTTCGGTATATAATCAAATCCGAAAATAGCTTTTTCAGTATTGTATTTGCCAATAAAAAGACTCAGATATGTTTTTTCAATCTCTTTCAGTTCTTTTAAGCTGGCTTTGTATGCTTCTCCATCAGGATGAAGTTCGTCAACCAGCCCGGCAGCAATTTCAAATTGCAGGCGGCGGCATTCCAGTATCCGCTGGGCTGCTTTGCTGATTTTTTGTTCATCGGCTACTTTTACAGGTCGGTAATTGTTGGTTGAGTCACCTGCTGTATATAAAGGCGAATCGGTAAAATATTGAAAATAATCATTTGCATCTGTTTCAGCAATCTGGCCAACCATGTTGGTTTCTGTTTTAACCTTTTCACCGGCTGAATGTGTGGAATTAATGCCGGTCAGACAACCATCGGCACTAAGATTTACCAAAAAGGCTCCGTCGCCCATAGCCTTGTACACCTGTTCAGGATCGGGTTCCGAAAACATTTCTATTTTCACTTCATCGATGATCCAGTTTACTGAAGCTTTGTTCTTCACGTTTCTAATACCCAGCAATTGCTCGGCATAAGCAGCATACGAGCCGGGCTGAAAAGTTTCTTTTACCGCCTGAACTTTCACCCTGACTCCGGTTCGTGGTAAGGCATAAATAACGCCTTCGGTAAAAACCGGAGCAGCTACTTCTTCTTTTTTCCGTTGCCCGAATACCGGCGATACCAAAAGAATTGCAATAATAAGAGCCAAATACTTCATAGTTAAACTGATTTTTTATGAGAACTCAAATGTATGATTTTTATTTTTCCAAAGTCTGATTTATATCCAGAAATGCCTTGCCCAGATTTTCAACGATATCGCTTGCCACGATCGCATTTTCTGATTTTTCAGATGCAGCAAAATCGCCTGCAAGTCCATGCAGACAGACGCCTGCAATTGCTGCATTTTCAGGAGAAAGACACTGTGACAGAAGTCCGGTAATGATACCTGTAAGTACATCGCCACTCCCGGCTGTTGCCATTCCAGGGTTCCCGGTTGAATTGAAAAACACACGGCCATCGGGCATCGAAACTGAAGTAAAAGCACCTTTCAGTACAATAACAACTTTGTACTTTTTTGAAAATGTAATTTGGTTTTGCAGCCGTTCCCACGAATTGACGGATTCTCCAGCCAATCGTTTGAATTCACCCGGGTGAGGCGTCAAAATTGAATTTTCAGGAATAGAACTGAGCCATTCTTTATTTTCTGAAAGGATATTCAGTGCATCAGCATCAAGAGCTAACGGAACTTTTACCTGTTTCAGCAGTTCGATGAGTGCCCGCTTTGTGTTTGTTTTTTGCCCGATTCCGGGACCCGCCCCCACTACTGAGAAAGACGATAAATCAGGGAATTCAGTAAAATTTGAATCGTGCTGATCGACACTGGCCATGGCTTCGGGGACTGCAGTTTGTATAATTGGATAACCCAAATGAGGTACATGCGTTGTAAGCAATCCGGCACCAGCCCGCAAACAGCTCTTCGCTGCGAGAATTGCTGCGCCCATTTTTCCGTAGCTGCCGGCAATCAACAATGCGTGTCCATAAGTTCCTTTGTGCCCGAACCTCGAACGTGATGGAATCAATGGCTGAACCATATTTTTGTCGATCCAATAAAATTCAGTCGGGGTTTTTTCAATTCCTTCGGGATGAAGCCGGATGGGTAAAACTTCCCAGTTGCCGGTAAACTGTTCGTTTTCAGGAAAAAGAAAGCTCAGTTTCGGAAACTGAAAAGTGAGTGTGTAACTGGCCTGAACAGTATTTTTTTCGTTGCAACCCGCACCGTTTTCACCGGATAACCCACTGGGAATGTCAATGGCTACAACCGTGTTGGGCAGGCTGTTGATTTTCTGAACTAATGCTGCAGCAACGCCATCGATAGGTCGTGTAAGTCCCGAACCAAAAAGGCCGTCGATAAAAATATCGGCTGGGTTTGTTTCGGGGAATTCAGCGGCGGAATTCAATGTTGAGATTTTTACTTTTCCCTGTTTTTGCAGACGGTCAAGATTGGTGGCAGCCGATTCCGTCATTGATTTTCCAATATTCAAAAGATGAACCTCGCACAAAAAATCGAGACTGGCCATTTGTCGGGCAATGGCGAGTGTATCGCCACCATTGTTCCCGGAGCCCGCAAAAAACAGCAGTTTCCGTTCTGCTGAAAATTTTTGAACAAGCCAGTTTGTAATTTGCAGTGCCGCCCGCTCCATCAAATCGATACCGGCAATCGGTTCGTTTTCGATTGTAAACCTGTCGAGTACAGCGATTTGTTTTGTGGTGAAAAGTTTCATAAACAGCTGTGTTTTCTTTATCGTGGAATACAATTCAGGATTTTAAAATGTGATGTTTAAAATTAAATCAATTTTGGCAATAATAGCAGGTTTTCAAATTTTACTTTGCTGATTTTATTATTGTAAGTAGTACATTATCTTTCTCGAAGTACTGGTTCAGGTGCACATATCTTGTAAAAACCGGGAACTGTAAATGAAAAATATCGGATAATATTCATTTGCTAAATGAAAAATATCGGATAATATTCATTTGCTAAATGAAAAATATCGGAATTGTTGTATATTTGAAACATGGAATTAGTTGTAAGGCCCATAGTAAAGAGGATAATTAACAGCCTTGAATTCAGGGAGTTTATTATTATTACAGGTTCGCGTCAATGTGGTAAAACCTCGGTTTTAAAAATGCTGGAAAGCCATTTGGAGCAAAATTCGCACAAGGTATATTATTTTTCGCTTGAAAGCCCTGATATTTTAGCCCGTTTTGATACGCATCCCGAAGGATTGTTTTCGATGCTACCTGCTGCCGATTCTTTAATTTATGTGCTGATTGATGAAATACAGTATCTGAAAAACCCCACCAATTTTCTGAAATACCATTTCGATTTTCATGCCGATAAAATTAAAATCATCTGTTCGGGGAGCAGTGCATTTTATATCGATCAGAAGTTCGATGATTCGCTGGCCGGACGCAAGCAGATATTTAACTTATACACCCTTAATTTCGAGGAATTTCTTGTTTTTAAAAAGGAAGAACAGTTAATTACTGAAATTGGGGAGATGAATGCACGCCAAGATTATCTTTCGCTGCAGTCGCACAAAATAGCGAAATTGTTGGACGAATATCTTACATACGGAGGATATCCTGCTGTGGTATTAGCCGAAACTACCGAAAGGAAAAAAGCGTTGCTTGCCGAGTTGGCACAGTCGTTTATTAAACGCGATGTTCTTGAAAGTGGGATCAAAAACAAGGAGAAATTTTATATTCTGCTTAAAATACTTGCTGCACAAACTGGCGGGCTTGTAAATACCAACCAATTGGCAGGTTCACTGCAATTGTCGGTTACAGCCATCGACAATTATCTCTACACATTACAGAAAACCTTTCATATTCACCTGGTAAGGCCTTTTTTCAGAAACCTGAAAAAAGAACTTACCAAAATGTCGAAGGTCTATTTCAACGATTTGGGAATGCGCAACATGCTGTTGAACCTTTTTCAGCCGGTTGACTCCAGGCTTGATAAAGGCGAACTGTTTGAGAATTTTATTTTTCTGCAACTTCGCAATAAGTATAACAGCGACGAAATAAGGTTTTGGCGCACTGCGGATGGGAACGAGGTCGATTTTGTTGTAAATACCCAAATTGACAGCGGTTTTGCCATTGAGTGTAAATTTGACGAAAAGAGTTTCAACCAAACAAAATATAACAAGTTCAGTAACAAATATAAAAGTTATCCTTTGCAACTAAAAGCTTATCAGTATTCAAAAAACAGTAATTCACCATTTTCAGTTTAGCTTTTCACTGATTTTAATCAACTTGCACCACTTAAAAAGATTTCTATATTTGCCTTCAATCAAAAAAAAACTGCAAAAAGAAATCATTAAAAAAGAAAGTATGTTTAAGAATCATCCAAAAGGACTAATCGTAGCATTTTTTACCAACATGGGCGAGCGCTTCGGGTTTTATACCATGATGGCCATACTCGTGATGTTTTTACAGGCGAGGTACGGGCTTAAAGCCGACGAAGCCGGGAGTTATTATTCATGGTTTTATTTCTCAATTTATGCACTGGCGCTAATTGGCGGTATGATTGCCGACTGGACCAAAAAATACAAAACAGTAATTTTTGTGGGGCAGATAATCATGTTTGCCGGGTATTGTCTGATTGCAATTCCGGGATCAGATTTGTGGGTTTCGTTGAGTGCATTGTTTATTATCGCCCTTGGAAACGGGTTGTTTAAAGGAAACCTACAGGCTGTGGTCGGGCAAATGTACGACGACGAAAAATACAAGAAACTCCGCGATGGCGCTTTTATGATTTTTTACATGGGTATCAACGTGGGTGCATTTTTTGCCCCGTTTGTTGCCAAAGGGATAAAAGGGTTCTGGCTCAAAAAGAATGGTTATTTCGAAAATGCCGACCTTCCATCGCTTTGTCACCAATACATTGGAGATACATTAAAAGATGCCGGGCAATTTCAAACGTTGGCCAATGCGGCGGTAATTCCGGGCGGAGGAAAATCGGCTGCCGATTTAAGTGTTTTTGCTGCCGATTATATTAAAGTTTTTTCAACCGGATTTAACTATGCATTCGGAATTGCAGCAGGAGCGATGGTACTGTCGCTGGTGGTTTACCTGCTTTTCAATAAATTTCTTCCATCGAAACATAAAATTGCACAAGAGAAAAAGGTTGTGGTTACCGAAAACAAACCAACTGTCAGCCTTGCCAGCAATCTGAAATATGTAATTATTTCGTTGGGTTTAATGACCGTTGTTGCTTTGTTGTTTCATTTTGCCGACAGCTACACCGATATAAGTGATATTGATTACAAAATGGGTCTGGCCGTAGGTCTTTTTGTAGGTTTTGTGAGTCTGATTTTCCAAATTTCAACAAAAGAGGAAAAGCCGCGGGTAGTGGCATTGACATTAGTTTTCGTGGTAGTTATTTTCTTCTGGATGTCGTTTCATCAGAATGGTCTCACATTAACAATGTTTGCCCGCGATTACACCACACAATATGTTGGCCCGTTTACCAACCTGTTTTTCGACCTTAAATCGATATTATCGGTAATTGCGTCAATTGCCGGGGCTGCATTGGTGTTTTTCAATAAACAAACCAAGTTCAGAATTGCAGGTGCTATAATGTTTGTGGGATTTGCGGTTTTAAGTTATGTGCTGGCTTCAAACAACGGTGCATCGAACCTTGTTTCGCCCGAAGTGTTTCAGTCGTTCAACCCATTGTTTATTGTGGCACTCACACCACCGGTAATGGGTGTTTTTGCGTGGATGAACAAAAACGGGAAAGAACCGTCGTCGCCAAGGAAAATTGGTATTGGGATGATTATAGCCGCACTCGGTTTTATTTTGGTGCTTGTAGCTTCGTTAGGCCTGGTTTCGCCAAAAGAAATGGCGGGTGCTGCTGTTGCCGAGGTTGACAGGGTTTCACCTTATTGGTTAATGAGTTCGTATCTTGTTTTAACCATTGCCGAACTCTTTTTAAGCCCGATTGGACTTTCGTTTGTTGCCAAAGTTGCACCTCCGCGCTTTCAGGGTTTGATGCAGGGAGGCTGGTTGCTTGCAACTGCAGTTGGAAATAAATTCCTTTTTGTAGGTAGTTTGATGTGGGGCAAAATTGACCTTTATATGCTTTGGGGAATATTTATCGTTTGCTGTTTCCTGGCGGCTATCTTTATTTTCTCGATAATGAAACGACTCGAAACAATTACAAAATAAACTTATAAGATTAACTATACTAAAAGAACCATTCATTTTCAAATGAATGGTTCTTTCTTTATTTGGGAGTCGGAGTTTCCAACTCCGACAGATTTTTGCCGGACTTCGGCCCCCGAAACTTCCGGGGTCGTTTCCCCGTTATTTTACAAATGAAAGTGCTTTGTCGATGGCAGCCTGTAAACCATCGGCGTATTTACCGCCGGCAGTGGCATAAAACGGCTGTCCGCCGCCGCCGCCCTGAATTTCGCGACCTGCTTCGCGCACAATTCTGCCGGCATCAAGTCCTTTTTCAGCAACAATATTTTCCGAAATCATAACCGTGAGGAGCGGTTTTCCGTCAATCACAGCGCCAATCACCAGAAACAGGTTTTCAACCTCTCCTTTCAGTTGGTAAGCCAGGTCTTTTACCATATTCGGATTGCCCATGCCCACTTCACCTGAAATAATATTTATGCCATTTTCCTGTAATATCCTGTTTTTCAGATGCTCCTTCACAACTTTCACCTTCTCGCGGTTGAAAATTTCAACTTGTTTCGAAAGTTCGCTGTTTTCTTTTTGCAGATTCATCACACTGCCCAGAATATCGTTTGTACTTTTTATCGAATCCTGGATGTATTTCAATATTTTGATATGCTCGTTTACAAACTTTTCAGCATGTTCGGCAGTAACTGCCTCAATACGCCGTACCCCGGCTGCAATGGCGCTTTCGTAAACAATTTTGAACAGACCGATAGCACCGGTGGCATTTACATGCGTACCCCCGCACAATTCAACCGACTCACCAAATTTGATCACACGAACCTCGCTGCCATACTTTTCGCCAAACAACATCATGGCGCCAAGCTTTTTTGCTTCTTCGACAGGCATTTTGCGATTTTCCTCGCGTACCGAGTTTTCGCGAATTCTGGCATTCACAATTTTTTCGACCTGTTCGATTTCTTCTTCCGTCATTTTCTGAAAATGCGAAAAATCGAAACGCAAGTGGTCGGCATTCACAAGCGAGCCTTTTTGCTCAACATGTTTGCCCAGTACTTCGCGCAGGGCGGCATGTAAAAGATGCGTTGCTGTATGGTTGTTGGCGGTGTTCTGTCTCTTTTGAATATTTACTTTGGCTATAAAAGTTTCGTCGGGAGCAGCGGGCATTTTTTCGGTTAAATGCACAATCAGGTTGTTCTCTTTTTGTGTATCGAAAATCACCCATTTCTGTCCTTCAAACTCAATAGTGCCCGTATCGCCGGCCTGTCCGCCCGACTCGCCATAAAACGGGGTCTGGTCGAAAACAAGCTGGTAAAATGTTTTCTTTTGCTGGGTTACTTTCCGGTAACGGGCAATACGGATTTCAGCTTCAAATTTATCATACCCCAGAAATACTGTCTGTTCAATTTTGCGGATTTCAACCCAATCGTCGGTTTCCTGCGTTGCGGCATTCCGCGAGCGGTTTTTTTGCTGTTCCATTTCGGACTGAAAACCTTCGGTGTCAACAGTCATTCCATTTTCTCGGGCAATCAGTTCGGTTAAATCGAGCGGAAACCCATAAGTATCAAATAAAACAAAGGCATTTTTACCCTGAATTTCGGTTCGGTTTTCCTGTTTTGCCTTGGCCATCAGGTCGTCCATCAGCCTGATTCCGGTTGATAAAGTGCGCAAAAACGACTCTTCTTCTTCTTTAATCACCTTTTCGATTAACGACTGCTGGCTCGCAAGTTCGTGGAAAGCAGCGCCCATGGTTTCTTTGAGCGCTTCAATCAATTTGAAAATGAAAGCCTCGCGAAACCCGAGGAAAGTGTAACCATAACGAACAGCGCGGCGCAAAATACGGCGGATTACATAACCGGCTTTGTTGTTCGATGGCAACTGCCCGTCGGCAATGGCAAACGAAACAGCCCGCAAATGGTCGGCAATAACCCGCATGGCAATATCGGTTTTTTCGTTGTCGCCATATTTTATGTTGCATAAGTTGCCCAATTCGGCAATTGTATGCTGAAAAATATCGGTATCGTAATTCGATTTTACTCCCTGCAATGCCATACACAACCTTTCGAAACCCATGCCTGTATCCACGTGTTTGGCGGGCAGTTCTTCCAGCTGTCCGTTGGCTTTCCGGTTAAACTGGATAAATACGAGATTCCAGATTTCAATTACCTGCGGATGACTTTTGTTTACCAATTCAACGCCGGGGATTTTTGCAATTTCATCTTCGCTGCGAATATCCACATGAATTTCGGAGCAAGGTCCGCAAGGGCCAGTATCACCCATCTCCCAAAAGTTATCTTTCTTATTGCCGTTGATTACACTTCCGGCAGGCAGGTATTTCAGCCAAAGATTGGCGGCTTCGTCGTCGCGTTCCAGTTTATCGTCGGCAGCACCTTCAAAAACAGTGGCATACAACCGTTCAGGGTTCAGTCCCATTTTCCCCACAAGGAATTCCCAGGCCCAGTCAATCGCATCCTGCTTGAAATAATTGCCAAACGACCAGTTGCCCAACATTTCGAACATGGTGTGGTGATAAGTGTCGAGGCCCACTTCTTCCAAATCGTTGTGTTTGCCCGAAACGCGCAAACATTTCTGCGTGTCGGCCACGCGGTTGTACAAAGCCGGTTCATTCCCCAAAAACCAGTCTTTAAACTGGTTCATCCCCGCGTTTGTAAACATCAGGGTTGGGTCGCCCTTTACCACCATGGGTGCCGATGGTACAATCTGGTGATTTTTAGATGCAAAAAAGTCGAGAAACGACTGGCGGATTTCCTTTGAAGTAGGTATCATTTGTATAAAAAATAATTTCTTTGTTTGTTAAAAAATGTCAACTAAACTTAACAATCAGGCACTGACAAGGATATTTGGTTACTTTTGCCCTCCCCTCAAATTGACTGAAAAGGCTGCAAAGTTATATGATTTAATTAATTTTGGTAAAAACCAGGAGTTAAAATTACCCTTCGGAAATGACGAAAAAGAAATACAAATTTAATCCTGACACCCTGAATTATGAAAGAATTGGCAGTTCAATAAAAGAGCAAATCACAAAAATAGTTGCTTTTTTTTCGAGTAGTCTGGTTTTGTCGTTGGTTTGGATGGGCATTGTTATTTATTTCTACGAAACCCCGCGAACAAAAGCGCTTCAACGCGAAAACCAGGAGTTGCTCTCGCAATACGAACTTCTGCTGAAAGACCTTGACCGTGTTGAAAATGTACTGACCGATTTACAACAACGCGACGACAATATTTACCGTGTGATTTTTGAAACTGACCCGATTCCTTCATCCATCCGGAAAGCCGGTTTTGGCGGCACCAACAAATATTCGCATCTCGAAAATCTGAGCAATTCGGCACTTGTGATTGAAGCCGCCCGAAAATTGGATGTACTTTCAAAAGAAGCCTACATTCAGTCGAAATCGTTTGACGAGGTGATGAAACTTGCACTCAAAAAGGAAGATATGCTGTCAAGTATTCCGGCGATTCAACCCATTACAAATAAAGACCTTAAAAGAACTGCCAGCGGCTGGGGCTACCGCATTCACCCGATTTATAAAGTAAGAAAAATGCATTGGGGAATGGATTTTACTGCTCCGGTTGGTACCCCGGTTTACGCCACCGGCAACGGTAGAGTAACTGAATTGGCTGGTTCAGTTTCAGGATACAATGATTTAGGGCATTATGTAAAAATCAATCATGACTGGGGCTACGAAACTGTTTATGCCCACCTCAGCAAGTACAACGTAAAACAGGGGCAGGAAGTTAAACGCGGTGATGTAATCGGATATGTTGGAAACTCGGGAGCATCAACCGCACCGCACCTGCACTACGAAGTGCATAAAGAAGGACAACGTGTAAACCCGGCACTCTATTACTTTAAAGACCTTTCGGCTGAAGAATTCGACCGGATGATTGCCATTTCGTCGAACATCGGACAAACACTTGATTAGGTTTAATCGCAATCTGATGCCTTACAAAAAACCTAAAATAGAGAAGATTTATCACACCATTGGCGAAGTAGCGGAGATGCTTGGCGAAAGTGTTTCCCTTATCAGGTACTGGGAAACCCAGTTTGATGCGCTGAAACCTGCAAAAAACAAAAAGGGAAACCGCCTGTTTACCAACGACGATATTTTCACACTCAAACTGATTCACCACCTTGTAAAACAGCGGGGTTTAACACTAAAAGGAGCCCAGCAAAAACTAAAGGAAAACCGCGAGGAAACCATTCAGAATTATGAAATTGTGGAACGCCTGCAAGACATCAGGAGCCAATTAGTGGAAATCAGAGATAATATGCAGGACTAAATTATATGGATACCAAAAATGAGAATACGCGAAATAACGCAATACATTGAAAGTGCAGCACCGCTGGCACTGCAGGAATCGTATGACAATGCTGGACTGATGACCGGAAACCCTGATTGGGAAGCCGGAGCCGCATTGGTTACCCTTGATGTTACCGAGGCTGTTATTGACGAAGCAATCAACAAAAAAATCAATCTGATTGTGGCGCATCATCCGTTTGTTTTTTCGGGTCTGAAAAAATTTACCGGTAAAAATTACGTGGAACGCACACTGATAAAAGCGATTAGAAACGACATTGCCGTTTATGCAGCTCACACTAACTTAGATAGCGCAGGCCAGGGTGTCAACCAGAAAATTGCTGAAAAACTTGGACTGATCAATTGCCAGGTTTTGCAACCGGTGAAGGGACAGTTAAAAAAACTTGTCACATTTATTCCGGTTGAACACGCTATAAAAGTTCAGGAAGCAGTTTTTGCTGCAGGAGCAGGCCACATTGGAAATTACGACAGTTGCGGATTTACCGCTGAAGGTTCAGGCAGTTTTCGAGGAAACGAAGCATCGAACCCATTTGTGGGAGAAAAAGGAGTGATTCACACAGAAAAAGAAATCCGTTTCGAAACCATTTTCCCGGCGTGGCTGCAAAACAGGGTGATTGACGCACTGCTTAATAACCATCCATACGAAGAAGTGGCATTCGATATTTATCCGCTCGACAATACTTTTGCAGGAGTTGGAGCCGGAATAACAGGTTCGCTTTCACAGCCTGTGAGCGAGACAGAATTTCTTGAAATCCTGAAATCGACTTTTAATACCGGAGCTATCAAACACACAGCATTGTTGGGCAAACCTGTTGAAAAAGTGGCAGTTTGCGGAGGCGCAGGGTCGGTTCTGCTGAACAATGCAATTGCATCGGGCGCCGGGTTTTTTGTTTCGTCCGATTTTAAATACCACCAGTTTTTTGATGCCGAAAATAAAATCGTGATTGCCGATGTCGGACATTTTGAAAGCGAACAGTTCACTAAAGAACTTTTTTATGAGTTACTTACAAAAAAATTCCCTAAGTTTGCAGTCCATTTTACGGAAGTGAATACCAACCCGGTTTTTTACTTCTGATTTTTAAACAGAAAAATTAAATAGAACAGCGATGAACACTGTATTTTCAAAGCAAGACGAAAAAGATATTTCGGTTGAAGTAAAGCTCAGGGCACTGCACGAATTGCAGACCGTAGTTTCTGAAATCGATAAAATTAAAGTACTCAGGGGTGAACTTCCGCTCGAAGTGCAGGATCTTGAAGACGAAATTGCCGGTTTAAAAACTCGTTTAATCAATCTCGACAGCGAAATTAAAAATCTCGACACGGCAATTAACAACAAAAAAATTGCAATTAAAGAGTCACAACTTTTAATTACCAAGTACACCGAACAACAAAATAACGTTCGTAACAACCGTGAATTCGACTCGCTTTCAAAAGAAATCGAGTTTCAGAACCTCGAAATTGAACTTTCAGAAAAAAGAATCCGCGAGTTTACTGTGGAGATGAAAGAAAAGGAAGAAACAATTGTAAAATCGAAACAATTGCTTGCCGAAAGACAAGAGGATCTCGAACGCAAAAAGACTGAACTCGAAGAAATTCAGGAAGAAACAAAGATTGAAGAAGACAGGCTGAGAAACAAATCAGAAAAAATTGAGTCGTTTATTGAGTCTCGTCTCCTCGCAGCTTTTAAACGTATCCGCAAAAATGCGCGCAACGGACTTGCAGTGGTTACCATTCAACGCGATGCCTGCGGTGGTTGTTTTAACAAAATCCCACCACAGCGACAGATGGATATTGCCAACCGCAAGAAAATTATTGTTTGCGAATATTGCGGCCGCATTCTGGTTGATGCTAATATTCATATTATTGAAGAGGCAGCAGAATAAGTAGTCAGAAAAAAAATACAATATAAAGCCGGTTCAGTTTTTTGGCCGGCTTTTTTTATACGCTCACCACCTGATCTTGCTGAATTAATTCCTCTACTTTGTATTTCAGCAACAGATTAGCCACAGCCAGCGTATCTTTTTCGCAATACCGTACAATTCTGTCCAAATCGTTTTCACCCCAATAAACCTGCGCGACCTGACTGCCGTCGATATCATCCTTTGGTGTTGGAATTTCAAATAAAGCACACAAAAGCGAAAGCGAAGTGTAATGTTTGTAATCGCCAAATTTCCAGAGTTGCAGCGTATCGATAAAATGCTCTTTCATTTCCCAGGGCCGGGCGCCGGCAATATCAAAAACCGGAGGCAGTTTTACCCCCTGTACCAATGCACGTCGGGCAATAAACGGAAAATCGAATTCGTAGCCGTTATGCGCACAAAGCATTTTCTTGCCCGTGTGTGTAAATTTTGTCACTGCTTCAAAAAACTGCGTAAGCAACTCTTTTTCGCTGGCATTGCTAAACGATTTTACTCTGTACTGCCGTTCGCCGTTGCGTGTGGCAATATATCCCGCTGAAATACAAATTATCCGGCCAAACTCGGCATAAATTCCGGCCCGCTGGTAAAGCGCGGCTGCATCTTCGCCTTCTTCGGTTTTAAACTGCATTTTGTGTTTCCATAACTGCTGCCAGTTTTCAGGGAGTTCTTCAAAAACCGGAACTGCCGGCACTGTTTCAATGTCGATAAACAATACTTTTTCGATGTCGAGATTGGAAAGCATAGCTTTAATTATTTAAGAATTTGGTTGATGTGATTGGTGAGTATCTGAATGGCGATATGATTTTTTCCGCCCTGCGGAATAATGATGTCGGCGTACCGTTTGGTTGGTTCAATAAACTGAAGATGGCTGGGGCGCACTGTTTTTTCGTACCGTTTCAAAACTTCGGAAACATTTCGGCCACGCTCCTCAATATCGCGGTGTATGATACGCGAAAGGCGCACATCGGCATCACAATCAACATAAACCTTGATATCCATCAAATCGCGCAACCCCGGATGAGTAAGACACAAGATACCTTCGATAATAAGCACTTCGCGCGGAACAAGCAGTCTTGTTTCGTCCTCACGTGTGCAGGTGATAAACGAATACAATGGTTCGTACACCGGAAAACCGTTTTTCAATTGCTTCACATGTTCAATCATCAACTCAAATTCGATGGCATCCGGGTGGTCGAAATTCTTTTTGCGGCGCTCTTCGAGGCTTAGTTCTTTGCTGTCGAAGTAATACGAATCGTGCGAAAGCACAGTGACTTCGCCCTTTGGAAACTGTTGTTGTATTTTTCGTACTACCGTTGTTTTTCCGCTTCCCGAACCACCTGCAACACCAATAATCAGCATATTTTCAGTTTTAATTATTTTTGGTTTTTGTTTAGCGCTGAAAAAACAGCGATAAAAAACTACTTTTACAAAAGTAAAAATACAAGTAAAACTTTTAAAAACAGCGTTATGATTAATCATGTTGTGGCTTTTAAACTAAAAGAATTTCAGACCGAAGAAAAAACTGCTGTGAGAAATGAATTAAAAGCATTGCTTGAAGGGTTAAAAGATAAAATTGCCGAACTTAAATTCCTCGAAATTGGTGTAAACCACGAAATAGAATCGAAAAATTACGACCTCGTTTTGATTTCACACTTTGAAACCCTTGAAGATTTAAAAAATTACCAGATACATCCCGTGCACCAGAAAGTGGTAAAACGTGTACTCGAAACAACCGAAGCGCGTGCTGCTGTTGACTTTGAATTCTGAAATCATAAATCAATATTTGTTAATTATAAATCGTAAATCATGAGCGGACTTTATCCTATAAAATTCAAACCTATCTATCTCGAAAAACTGTGGGGCGGGCAACGCATAAAAACATTGCTGAACAAGGATTTCGGACAGTTGACGAACTGTGGCGAAAGCTGGGAAATTTCTGGGGTTGAAGGAAATATTTCGGTGGTAAGCAATGGATTTCTTGAAGGAAACGATTTGAATGAACTTATCGAAGTTTACATGGGTGAACTCGTTGGCGAAAAAGTGTACGAACAGTTTGGCAACGAATTTCCGCTACTGATTAAGTTTATCGATGCGCAGGACGACCTTTCGGTGCAGGTGCACCCCAACGACGAGCTTTCGAAAGAAAGGCACAGTGCTTTCGGAAAAACAGAAATGTGGTACGTGGTTAACACAACGCCGGGAGCATTGATTAACTCGGGTTTTAGCCAGCCGGTCGATAAAATCAAATACCTCGATGCACTTCAAGCCGGCCGTCTTACTGAAATTCTGAAATACGACGAAGCACAATCCGGCGATGTGTTTTTTATTCCGTCAGGACGCATTCATGCCATTGGCAAAGGCTGTATGGTTGCCGAAATCCAGCAGACTTCAGATGTTACCTATCGTATTTTTGATTACAACCGACTGGACAATAATGGCAATCTTCGTGAATTACACACCCAACTGGCAATCGATGCCATCGACTATTCATACCTGCCCGATTACAAAACAAAATACAACGCCGAACTGAACAAATCGGTGGAGCTTGTTCGATGCAAATATTTCACAACCAACCTGTTAGAATTTGACAAGTACCTTGAAAAAGATTATCACCAAATCGACTCGTTTGTAATTTTTATGACACTCGACGGAAGTTTTGACATTGAAACAGAAGAAGGAACTGAACGGGTTGAAAAAGGGGAAACTGTGCTTATTCCGGCAAGTATTGAATCGTTGCAGTTAAAACCCGTTTCCGGGAAAGTGAAACTGCTTGAAGTTTATATTTCGTAGAACTTAAAACCGTTTTTTTTAAAGATTTAGCCAAAGAATGGAAATAAAAGACGCCATATTTATTACAAGCAATTCGGACATCAAAAAATGCCCGCCACCCAACAAGCCCGAATATGCTTTTATTGGCCGTTCGAATGTGGGGAAATCGTCGCTCATTAACCGGCTGACCAACAAAAAAGCGCTGGCAAAAATATCGGGCAAACCTGGAAAAACAAGGTTAATCAATCATTTTTTAATTAACAAAGAGTGGTACCTTGTCGATTTGCCCGGATACGGTTATGCCGAAGTTCCGAAAAAAGAAAGGCTGAAATGGGAGCAAATGATTAAGCGTTACATTTTACAACGCGAAAACCTGTATTGCCTTTTTGTATTGATCGATGCCCGCCACGAAGCGCAGAAAGTTGACCTCGATTTTATGGAATGGCTTGGCATCAGCCAAATTCCGTTCTCGATTATATTTACAAAAATCGACAAACTCAACCCGGCAGAGTTGGAAACCAACCTGAGAAACTATGAGGAAAAGCTATTCGAAACCTGGGAAACACTTCCTGTTTATTTTGTAACATCAGCCGAAACCGGCGAAGGCAGTAAAGAATTGCTGGGATATATTGAAAAACTAAACACCGTTAGTGAATAACAACTTGCAGTTTTTATTACGGAAATATTAACATTTCGAAATTGCATTTGCAAAGTTTTTACCTTTACAAAATATGAAATCTAAAAAATTCGGAAACCATGGGTAATCACAACAATTCATTAAAAATTTTTGGATGCCGGGCAACACAATACCTGGCCGGGAAAATAGCCGACAACCTGGATGTGGATATTGGAAAATCATCGTGCCCGGTATTTGCCGATGGTGAGTTTGAACCCTGTTACGAGGAAACCATTCGTGGTTCGCATGTTTTTATTGTACAGTCAACACCGCCGCCATCCGATAATTTGCTTGAGTTGCTTTTAATGATCGATGCTGCCAAACGGGCCAGTGCATACAAAGTAATTGCAGTTATTCCATATTTCGGATATGCACGACAAGACAGAAAAGACAAACCACGTGTTTCGATCGGGGCCAAACTGGTAGCCGATTTACTTTCAGCAGCTGGTGTCGACCGTGTAATAACCATGGATTTGCATGCCGATCAGATTCAGGGCTTTTTTAATGTTCCTGTCGATCATTTATTCGCCTCGGCTTTGTTTGTACCGTTTGTCGAAAATCTTGGTTTGGATAATATTGTTGTTGCATCGCCCGATGTTGGCGGTACAAAACGTGCCAATACCTATTCAAAAATGCTGGAAACCGACATGGTGATATGCCATAAAACCAGAGCCAAAGCCAACGAGGTAGGCAGTATGACTGTAATTGGCGATGTTGTGGGAAAAGATGTGATTATTGTTGACGACATGATTGATACGGCTGGAACAATCACAAAAGCTGCCAATCTGATGAAAAATGTGGGAGCACGCAGTGTCCGGGCGTTTGCAGCTCACGGCGTTCTGTCGGGTCCTGCTGTCGAGCGAATCGAAAAATCGGAACTGGAGGCAGTTTATTTTACCGATTCTATTCAAACACTTAAAGACGTAGGCAGTAAAATACAGTACATCTCGGTTGCTGAAGCATTTGCACAGGCCATTAAAAGAGTTTATAAAAATCAGTCAATCAGTTCACTTTATTACAGATAATTTATACATTTGCACCGCTTTTTCCGTAAGCAGGAGCATTGTTACTTATGCATGCTGTTGTTCCGTTAGATAACGGAATGGACTGAGTACCATAATTGTTAACGTAAATTATTTAAAATGAAGACTTTATTAGTAAAAGGGCAATTGAGAACAAGCCTTGGTAAAAAAGAAGCCAAAAAAATCCGTTCTCAGGAAAGTGTTCCGTCCGTTCTGTATGGGGCAAACGAAACCATTCATTTTTCTATTCTTTTTTCTGAACTACGTCCGTTGGTTTACACACCCGATGTATTTCTTGTAAATCTTGAAATTGAAGGGAAAAGCTATCAGGCAATTTTGCAGGATATTCAGTGGCATGCAGTTGAAGAACAAGCCATACACATTGATTTTCTTAGAGTTGAAGAAAACAAACCTGTAAAAGTTGATCTTCCGATTAAAATTATTGGTGTTGCAAAAGGTACTAAAACAGGGGGTAAACTAAAAACAAACCTCCGCCGGTTGAAAGTAAAAGGACTTGCTAAAGATTTACCTGATACAATCGATATTAATGTTACCAAATTAGGTATTGGACAGAGCGTAAAAGTCGCCGACCTGAAAATGGAAAACATTGAATTCCTTGACACAAAATCGAATGTGGTTGTGGCAGTTACAATTACCCGTGCTGCACGTTCGGCTGCCGGCTCCGCTGCTGCTGTTGTTGAAGATGACGATGACGAAGCTGCTGAAGAATAAATCTTAAATATAAATTGTGTGAAGTACTTAATTGCCGGACTCGGTAATATAGGGGCAGAATACAAAAACACCCGCCATAATATTGGCTTTCAAATATTGGATGCTCTTTCGGGAGCATCCAATATTAGTTTTACAGACCACCGTTATGGTTTTACAGCCGAGTACAAATTCAAAGCCCGTACATTTATCCTGCTGAAACCCACCACATATATGAACCTGAGCGGGAAAGCTGTATCCTATTGGCTACAAAAGGAAGATATCGGTATCGAAAATCTGTTGGTACTGGTTGACGATCTTGCATTGCCATTCGGAACGATCAGGCTCAGGGCGAAAGGAGGTGCCGGCGGTCATAACGGACTCGAAAACATTAACCAGGTTTTGGGCCGGAACGACTACGCCCGGTTGCGTTTTGGGATTGGCGACAGCTTCCATAAAGGATTTCAGGTTGATTATGTGCTTGGCGAATGGACACCGGAAGAAAAAAAAGAACTCCCATTTAAAATTGATTCCTGTATCGAAATCATCCAGAGTTTCGGAACCATTGGAGCCGAGCGAACCATGAACTTTTTTAATAAAAAGTAACTCATGGAAAACGAAGTGAGAATCGACAAATGGCTTTGGGCAGTGCGGATTTATAAAACCCGCAGCATGGCAACCGAAGCTTGCAGGAAAGGGCATGTTTCAATTGCCAGCCAGCCGGTTAAACCTTCCAGATCAGTGCATGTAGGCGAAATTGTAAAAGTACGAAAATCACCGGTTACCCGAACTTTCCGTGTTTTAGAATTGGCCGAAAAGCGAATGGCAGCAAGCCTTACCACAAATCATATCGAAGATATCACTCCTCCCGAAGAGCTCGAAATTGTTGAAATGCAAAGAAATATGCGCTGGATTATCCGTGACCCCGGAACCGGCAGGCCAACAAAAAAGGAACGTCGTGACCTCGACGATTTCTTCGACTTGAACGACTAAACGTTATATCAGGCGCCTTCAAATACTATTAAAATTTGTACATTTAGCAAAATTGCTTTGAATGGAAACAACAATCAGAATTAATACAGATGCAATTACCCCTTACCTAATTGAAGGAATTAAAAAGCTATTTCCTCACAAAATGGTTGAAATAACAATTCAGCCAGCCGACGATACAGAATACTTCCTGGGTTACCCTTAATATTCAAGGGTTTTGGAAGAACGAGTAATTAAATACGAAAGAAAAAACAAGTTGTGTCTATAAAATCAGAACAATTGCTATGACCAATGTTGAATTTGTTCCGGCAGCTTTTGATGAATACCGGAATTGGATTGAAACCGACAGGAAAACAGCATTAAAAATTGGGGATATGATTCGTGACTTTTTGAGAAATCCGGATGAGGGCATTGGAAAACCAGAACCTCTGCGTCATCAGTTTCAGGGATTCTGGAGCCGACGAATCGATAACGAACACCGGTTGATTTATAAAACAACTGAACCCTCAGTGGTAATTATTTCCTGTTATTCTCATTATTCAAAATAACCCAGACTTACCATGCTAATCGCAAAACAAAAACGAAAAGAAAATATTGCCGAATACATCCTCTATCTTTTTCAGATTGAAGATTTGATAAGAGCTTTTCAATCAGATATGGAGCAGATTCAGGAAAAACTGATCCCAAAATACCAGACAGAAAACGAAATGCAGCAAGCTGAAATCACCGCCTGGTACCAAAACCTTGTTTTGATGATGGGAAAAGAAGGAATCAGTGAAAAAGGCCATTTTCAGTTTTTAATCAACCTGATTAACGAGCTGAACGAATTTCATTTAAAACTGATGGAAACCAGCCAGGTACCTGAATATGTTCAGACTTACAAAACTATTGCCGGGCTGATTACCGAATTAAAGCTGAAAAGTAACGGAAACAAAAACAACATTCAAATCAGCCTCGAAGCAATTTATGGCTACCTGCTGCTTAAAATGCAACAGAAAGAAGTAACTCTTGAAACAAGTGATGCTGTGCAACGACTCAGTAGTTGGCTTGGACAACTTTCGATGCTTTTTAAAGATTTTGAGGAAGATAAGTTAGAATTTGAATAAAATAACAGGACAAAAATCACAATCCCCGGTTAACCACACATCCTTACACAATCAGCTGTCTTCCGAACCAAATAGCAAGGAACAGGAAGAGCAAAATCAAGAGGAAATAAATGAGAACCCGTATTGTTTTCTGATCTTTACTCATGGCTTTATGCGATAGATATAATGATTTTTGCAGATAAAACTAAAGAATATTTTCGATTGAAACCGCACAATGAATTACATATTTCATATATCGTTAACGTTGCATTTACTGATATTACCGCAGAATTGTTACACAGTTTTTATAAAACCCGGCAATCACGCCGACGGCCCCACCACCGATAACGATTAGACGCAATAATACGGTAAATTTTATTGCGCACCGGTCGTGGAATGATCCTGAAAACAAACATGATTTTCCAGGGGAATTGCATTGAACAGACGATTTTCAAAGCAGCATCCGACTCAGAAAAAACCTTCCCACCAGCAATCAGAATCACTGAATCAAAATTTTCGGATAACTTGTATTTTTGAATCATTTCCTTGCCAGTTTCCGATTGCAATGGAATAAATATGAATTGATTTTTACGCGTGTGTTTTAGCAAAAAATCGACCACCCCGCTGCACAAATTACAATAACCATCGAATAATATTAACAACTGCTCTGAACTCATGCAAATAAAACAATGTGAACGACTATGAGTTTGGTTTAATTGATGATGATGATGGTGAAAAACAAATTACCGGTTGGTCTTAAAATCCTTTATAAGCCCCTGTGTCAGCCAGTTGGCAACTGCCTGGCGATTGTCGGCAATAATTAATCTTTTAATATCGCGCTGGTGGTTCATATTCGCCAATTCGATAAACACACCGGTTGGGTACGAATTCTTCAGCACATATAAATTTCGTGCAGAAACACTTCCTGTGTATCCCCGTCCAGGCTGTACTTCCCTGTATTTCTCGCGAAAGGTTTCCTGCAAAATGGTGGCGGCTTTCTTCCCGGTATTGCTTTTACTGTCGTGATAAAAGAAAATATCGATGTTCTCTCCTTTACTTCGTGAGTCGACATGTATTGAAATAAACCGCTGAAAAGCACTGCCATGTTTTTTATACAACTGATTGACAGCATCAACCCGTTGTTGTAACCGCTTCACCTGGTTCAGCGGAATTGTACGGTTCGGATAACAAACCTCGTCGTTGTCGGACATCAGAAAAGTTTCGTCTCTTATTCCATCGTTTTTATCGATTACAATCATATAAACCGTTGCTCCGCGCTCAATCAGGTTGCGGGCAATTCGCAACGTTACATCATAGGCATATTCATCTTCGCATACCGTATGTCCCTGATACTTCCCCATTGCACCGGGATCGGGGCCTCCATGACCCGATTTCAAGTAGTAAACAGCACCTTTCAACTCGTTGCTTTTTACAGTTATATTGTTATATTTCTTGCCAAAAATATTGTAATTCAATGTTTTTACAGAAGTGCCGCCCGTTTCGCTACTTGGTTTTTGCGTTGCAATTTTAAGGCTGTCTTTATTGTCAGTCGAAATTAAATTTGCATTATTTTCAGGCACAACCGTTGGTTTTGCTTGTTTCGATTCCACATCGGGAAGCCTGTATTTTACACCAATAAACAGCGTATTGTTTTCGCCCAGGCGGGTCTTGTTCATCTCAATAAATGCGTTGGTATAAACTGCCGGGTCGAGGCCATTCCGCTTTAAAAGCTTATAAATGCCATCGCCATTTTTAGCCACAACTTCTTTACTTTGAGCTGATAAATTCAATGGCACAAGGACAATCGCTAAAAATAACATTAAAAAAACACCCGAAAATATTTTTATATGTATGTTTGAAACTCGCATATACCGATTAAAATGCATTCTCATTATTTCAATGTTTGCTAAAATAGTTTTTAATACAGATAAACTCAGCCTATGATGTTCAGAACTTTCAGCCTGACGGTGTTGATAACTTACTTTTTACTGGCCACAGCCTGTAAATCAACCTACATCTCATCTGTCAGCTATAAAAATACTTCAGTCGATGAACAGGTAAACAACATTGACAGCAATCTTGTTTCGATTTATTTACCCTATAAAAATAAACTTGACATCGATATGAACCGGATTATTTCGGTTTGTGAAATTGACATGGTAAAAAACAAGCCTGAAAGCGGGCTTACCAACCTGCTGGCCGATTTATTGCTGGAAGAAGGAAAAGATAAAGCCAGAAATCAATCTTTAAATTTTGTTCCGGAGGTTTCATTTTTTAATTATGGCGGTATCCGTACCGGACTTCAGAAAGGGAATATAACAGTGGGCAAGGCATTCGAACTGATGCCTTTTGAAAACGAAATGGTTTTTGTTCAGTTGACCGGCGCTCAATTACAACAGTTTTACGATTTAATTGCTGAATCGGGAGGAGGAAGCGTGGGAGGCGTCAGATTTGTTATTTCGAATAGGAAAGCAAAGAATATAATTGTATCGGGAAAACCACTTCAACCCGAAAATAAATACTGGATGGTAACCAACGATTACGCTGCCAATGGCGGCGACGATTTTATTGTTTTACGACAACGACTCGATTTCAAAAGTACTGGCATAAAAATCAGGGATGTAATTATCCGGAACTTCGAAAAACAACACAAAGCAGGATTAACGTTAAAGGAGAATTTAGATGGGAGGATTGGCAATGAATAGAAGAGGTTTTGTCCGGAATATTTCGATTGGAACTGCCGGTGTGGGATTGGGCTTATCGTCATTCGATGCCTTTGCCGCCGGAAATTTTACAACAATATCGTTTTTACATACCAACGATTTGCACTGTCACATCGAGCCATTTATTGCCAGCAGCAGCGATGGCGCTCCCGAAGGCGGACTCGCACGCATTTCGGCTCTGGTAAAAAAGATGCGGGCTGAAAACCCAAATACACTGCTGTTTGATGCAGGCGATATGTTTCAGGGAACTCCATACTACAATTATTACAAAGGCGAACTCATTCTGAAACTGATGACCGAAATTGGGTACGATGCCGGAGCAATTGGCAACCATGAATTCGACGATGGACTTGAAAATATACTGAAATCGTTACCATACGCAGGCTTCCCTATCATCAATTCTAACTATGATTTTTCTGAAACTATTTTGGCCGGACGTTTTCCACGGTATAAAATCTTTAAAAAAGCGGGAATAAAAATTGGTGTGTATGGTTTGGGAATCGAACTCAGCGGTTTGGTTTCTGATAATAACTTTGGTAAAACCATTTACAACGACCCGCTGAAAACGGCTATCGAAATGGAATCAGTCCTGAAAACCGAAAAAAACTGCGACCTTGTGGTTTGTCTTTCGCACCTTGGGTTTAGATACCGCGAAAATAAAGTGAGCGACCATGTGATTGCTGCCGAAACTTCGATGACCGACCTTATTATTGGCGGACACACCCACACTTACCTTGAAAAACCTGTTGACACTAAAAACAAAGCCGGCAAACAGGTGATTATTAACCAGGCTTCGTGGGGCGGACTTGTACTCGGAAGAGTGGATTTTGTTTTTGAAAAAACAAAAAAGAAAAATCGTGCAATGCCAACTGAAAATGTAAAAGCATGAAACGGATTCACCGTCTTTTTCTCTCAATCTTAACAGGAGTATTGCTCAGTCTGGCCTGGCTGGGGCTACCCGGTTGGACACTTTTCTTTGCCTTTCTTCCGCTGCTTTACCTCGACAATTTTTTTGTGGAACGCAAAACCAAATTCCGTGGCGTTTCTTTTTGGGGACACACTTTTCTGGCCTTTTTTACCTGGAACAGCATCACCACCTGGTGGATATTTTTTGCCACTCCGCTGGGCATGGCGCTGGCTATCATTACCAACTCGTTACTCATGTCGGTGGTTTGGTGGATTGCGCATACTGCAAGGCGCAATTTCAAAGGAAACCTCGGTTTCCTGGCGCTGGTTGTTTTCTGGATCACTTTTGAATATTTCCATTACCACTGGGATATCGAATGGCCATGGCTAACACTGGGTAATGGTTTTGCCAACAATATTAAATTAATTCAGTGGTACGAGTTTACCGGCACAACGGGCGGTACGCTCTGGGTATTATTTGTGAATATTTTGCTCTTTACCACAGCCATTTTATACTTCAAAAAAACCGGAATCCGTAAGATGATTCTGCCTGTTTCGGCATTATTCCTTTTAATTGCTATACCGTCAATCATTTCTTTTACAATTTATAACAACTACACCGAAACTGAAAATCCAAAGCAGGTGGTCGTGGTTCAACCCAACATTGACCCCTATTCTGAAAAATATGATGCTGAAGCTGAGCAGCAAAAGCTTGAAAAGTTTGTTTCGTTAGCCAGCAGCAAGGTAACTACTGAAACAGATTTTATCATCGGGCCTGAAACATTGTTTGAAAATCCGCGGTTCTGGAACGAGAATGAATTGAATGGCAACATTGCCTTACAGCAATTGGGTGGATTTATGAATTTGACCCCAAAAGCCGAACTTGTTTTCGGGGTTTCGTCGTTTAAACCTTACCCCGATGAAAAAAGCGCCCCGCTAACTGCACGAAAAAGCAACAGCATGGTGTACGACATGTTTAATACAGCCATTTTTCTGGGTCGAAACGGGCAGCCACAGGTTTACCACAAATCAAAACTTGTGGTTGGCGTTGAAAAAATGCCGTTCGGCAAAGCACTTGGTTTTTTGGGCGACATGGTAATTAATATCGGGGGAACCTCGAACACACTGGGCGTGCAGAATGAACCCACCAACTTTGTGTCGGCAGACAGTACACAGGTTGCACCCGTAATTTGTTATGAATCGGTTTTTGGCGCATACGTGACGCAGTATGTACAAAAAGGTGCCAACCTTATTTTTATAATTACCAATGATGGCTGGTGGCGCAACACACCGGGCTACAAACAACATTTGTCGTTTGCCAGTCTGCGCGCCATCGAAACCCGTCGCAGCATTGCCCGTTCGGCCAACACAGGCATTTCATGCTTTATTAACCAGCGCGGCGATATTTTGCAGGCTACCGAATGGTGGATTCCCACAGCAATTGCCGGAACAATTCATGCAAACAACAAAATTACATTCTATGTAAAACATGGCGATTATATGGCTCGTGTTGGGCTGTTTATGAGTATTTTATTGCTGGCTAATCTTCTGGCTTTGAAAGTGATGAAGAGAAACAGACTGTCATAGATAAACTGGGTTTAACTTTTAAACTTCCTTCATTAAATCTCTGTTAAACAGTTCGTCACCTGACAATCCTCACCCTTTTTTCAAAATGGCGGTTGTTCTTTTGCGGCCTCAAAAGCGATTTTTATTTACTTTGTCATGTTTACAATTTATACCTGGATGAGAAACAAGACCAGTACGATGGTAAAAGATTATGTCATCATCACCTTTGGGTTGCTGATGTACGTAATGGGCTGGATGTTTTTTCTTGTTCCGGCCGAGATTACCGGCGGTGGTGTGAGCGGTGTTTCTGCCGTTGTGTTTTTTGCCACAAAAATCCCGATGAGCGCCACATTTCTGGCTATCAATGCCATTCTGGTTTTAATTGCCATCAAAATTTTAGGGGCTAATTTTGGTGTAAAAACCATTTATAGCATCATCGTTCTCTCAATCTTTTTTGCTGTATTTCAGAATATTCTCGAAAAACCACTGGTTGATGATACATTTCTTTCGGCGGTGCTTGGTGGAATGGCAGGTGGCATTGGGTTGGGAATCGTCTTTTCGCGCGGCGGAAGCACCGGTGGAACCGATATTCTGGCCATGATTATTATGAAATACCGAAACATCAGTCCGGGTAAACTGATTATGCTTTTCGATGTGATCATTATTGCAACATCATACATTGTATTCCGATCACCTGAAAAACTGGTGTATGGTTATGTTTCAATGTGGGTGGTTTCCTACTCGCTCGACTCGTTTCTGAGTGGCGCCAACCGCAGTGCTCAGATGTTTATTTTTTCTTCGGAATACGAGGAAATTGCAGATTTCATTACGCAGGAAGCTGTGCGTGGCGTTACTGTTTTCGACGGCGTTGGCTGGTACACAAAAGAGAATATTAAAATTGTGATGACCATTGTGAAAAAAAAGGAAACCAGCGCTATTTTTCGCAAAATCAAGGAAATCGATCCCAACGCTTTTATCTCGATGGGCAGTGTGATGG
>DYSZ01000308.1 GCA_020726265.1 Draconibacterium orientale | reverse complement strand
CGCAAAATCAAGGAAATCGATCCCAACGCTTTTATCTCGATGGGCAGTGTGATGGGTGTTTATGGGCAGGGTTTTGAAAAGATCAAACTTTAAAACTGTTTCATGTATTCCAGAAATATCTTTGCTGTTTTATCCAGATTTTCAATTGAACCGCCGCCATCCAAAACTTCACACATTTCGTAAACCACCCAACCCTGATAACCAATTTCACGAAGGGTTGCAAACCAGGTTCTGTAATCAATTATCCCCTGCCCCATTGGCATTGCCCTCATAACTGGTTGTTGTGCACTATAATTGGTCAGGTTGTTTTCGTAGGTAAACCTTGGGTGCGTCTGGTAATCGGCAGCAATTGTATTTACGATGTAAGGTTTCAGTTTCAGAATCGATTGTCTGATTTCTTCTTTTGAAAGACCTTCGAGCGTTGGCGACCAGGCATCCCATCCAGCCAGTACGTTTGGCATGTTAACCTCTTTCAGCAGCCAGTACATCGCATCATGGTGTAAAGCAATATCATGATGATTTTGAACCACCAGAGTAACACCGTATCGGGCAGCCAGTTTGCCTGCCATTTTTAATCCTGCCACTACCTCAGCGTATTGTTTATCGTAAGGTATCCCGGGGCGTTCATACCCTGTAAAAACTCGCACCATATTTGTGCCTAAATCATGCGCCAGTTCGGCAATTTCGCCTACCCAGGCTGCCTGTATTTCAGCATTTGGGATTCCAGGTTTGTCGATGCCTGCAGTAAAATCTGTATATCCTGCCAGCCCGACAAGGGTAAGTCCAAGCGAATCGATTTTTGTTTTTAATCGTGCCCGTGCTGCTTTGTCGTAATCGTGCGGCGAAACATGTGGCCGTTTAGCCACCAACATCACACCCTCGTAACCCAGTTCTTTGGCTTTTACTAAAAAATCATCAACCGAAAGTGCAGTTTGGCCTCGCCAGATACCAAGATAACTTACGGAATGCAGACAGGTTTTCACTTTAAAATCGGCCGGATTTCCGGAGGGAGTCTTTTGTGCAACAACCGATGATATAAAAATCAAAACGGCTAAAAAAAACAGGCTAATTTTTCTCATTTCGACAGGGATTTTATTTCGTTTAAAAGAATTTCATAAGCAGGCGAAGCCATTCCGCCGTGATTGAAACCATCGAGTTCATAAAGTTTTGTTTTTGTGTGGCCGGCTATCTTCATCATCCGCACCATGTACGCATTCTCCTCGTAACGGCCCAGCATTTCAAGTTCGCGGTCGCCTGTAATCAGCACCAACGGCGGGGCATCGGAACGAACATGAAAAAGCGGGGCAAACTCATCCACAACCGGTTGCTTATCCGAAATTCCGCGTTCTTTACGAATGGTCATGTGTGTAATGGTGTGCCCGCTGAATGGAATTAACATCGAAATATTTTCAGCATCGATATTGTATTTTGCCAGCCATTTTTTATCCAAACCAATCATACTTGCCAAATACCCTCCGGCTGAATGTCCGGCAATTACTATTTTTTCAGAATCTCCACCATACTTTTCAATATTGGTAAAAACCCAGGCAACAGCAGCGGCAGCATCTTCTATATATGCCGGGGTTTTTACTTTTGGTGATAGACGATAATTTACTCCAACGACAGCAATGCTGTTTTCTTTTAGTGCATCCGGAATTTCTTTTTCTCCGCCAGTTAATCCGCCGCCATGAAACCAAACAACAACAGGAAAGTTTTTACTGTTAGCGGGATAATAAATATCAAGAACACACCTTTCTTTTATATAATCATCTGATAGATTT
>DYSZ01000307.1 GCA_020726265.1 Draconibacterium orientale | reverse complement strand
CGTTGCGAATCGGTATTACCGGTCATTCAGGAGGCGGAACGCAAGCCGCATATATCGCAGCTTTCGACGAACGGATACTTGCCTTGGCCCCCGAGTGTTACATTACCAGCGCGAAACGACTTTGGGAAGGCGTTGGCCCGCAGGATGCCGAACAAAATCTGTTTCACGGAATTGCCAACGGAATCGACATGGCCGACCTGCTCGAAATACGTGCGCCAAAACCTGCATTACAAATAACCACTTCCCGCGATTTTTTCCCAGTTCAGGGTGCCATTGAAACTGAAAATGAGGTAAAAAGAATTTATAAAGCCTACGGAAAGGAAGAAAATTTTCAGCGGGTTGAAGACGATGCCCCTCATGCTGTAACCTTAAAAAACCGCGAAGCCCGAAATGCCTTTTTCCTGCTTCACCTTAAAAATTCTGGCTCGGCTGAAGACCGGGAAATTGAAATGCTGACTGATGAAGAATTGCAAATTACAAAGATCGGCCAGGTAAGTTCGTCGCTGGGAGGCGAAACGGTTTATTCACTCAACAAAAAGGAAGCGTTGAATCATATCGCGCGGTTATCCAATTCAAGGAAAAACAGAGAAAACCACCTCAACGAATGTGTTGTCTCGGCCAAAAATCTTTCAGGATATATTGAACCTGCCGAACCGGTTGAAACTGTTTTCACCGGAAGGCTGCAACGAAACAGTTATTCTATTGAAAAGCACTATTTAAAAGGCGAGGGGAATTATCCTATCCCTTTTTTGTTATTTCTGCCTGCAAAAACCAGCGGAAACCCGATTATCTATCTGAATCCTTCAGGCAAGGAAAAACAGGCGACAGCCGGGGGCGAGATTGAACAACTCGTAATCGCCGGACATCCGGTTCTTGCACCCGATTTGGCTGGTTTTGGAGAAATGGGTCCCAACCTCACGCTTTGGGGCGATTTCGGTTCTAACCTGGGTGGAATCTCTTTCAAACACTGGTTTGGGCCGGTACAAACAGCACAAAGTCAGGTTGGAATTCACGCTGCCGATATCAACCGGCTAGTCCTGTTTTTAAAGCAACAAACTGATTTTCAGACCAGAGAGATTTTGGGAATTGCACAGGGAGATTATTGCCCCAGCTTAATTCATGCTGCCTCGTTTGGGAATCTTTTTGCTGGTATGGCATTGATTGACCCGCTGATTTCATATCGTTCAATCGTAACCAACACCTATTACAAGGCAGATTATTTGCCTCCGTTTGTTACGGGCGCTTTGACCGGGTACGACTTGCCCGACCTTTTAGCCTCGTTTGCTCCCCGAAAATTACTGCTTGTTGATACAAGAAATCAACTAAAAAATAGAATCACAAATCCCGAATCGGAAACAGACCTGAATTTTATAAAAGATACTTACACCGAAGCAAAATCAGCGGACAATTTCAAGGTTATAAAATCCGGAATTCAACAGAACACTACTGAAATATTGCGCGGTTGGATTAATCAAACCAACAGGTAATTAAAAACCTGAAAAATGCTTAACATGAGCGGAAGAAGAGATTTTATTAAAAAAAGTGCACGGGCTACCGCTGGAATAGCGGCAATCGGGTACGGATTCGGAGTAACAGATACAAATGCCTCATCGGCAAAAGAAACGTTTGCTACCCCGGAAAGAAAGAAAGTTGCAATTGTGGGAACAGGTAACAGGGGAGCAAGAACCTGGGGAGTTCCTGTGGTTAAGGACTTTAGCAACAACATTGAATTTGTAGGATTATGCGATATAAACCTTAAGCGGATTGAGGTAACAAAAAAAATGATGGGGATTGAAGTTAAATCCTATCACGCCAACG
>DYSZ01000306.1 GCA_020726265.1 Draconibacterium orientale | reverse complement strand
TAGTTAAAAGATTAGGGATAAACCGTTGTGCAGCAATGCGCAGCGGTTTTTGCCGAAAATGGGAGTACAATATAAATGCAGTTCAACATAGAAAAAATTTAAATTTCACTGAGTAAATTGGAGGCAATGTTCGTAATTGAAATTGAATGAAAAAACAAATCAGAAAAATATTGGGAAAAGCAAAGGCACACGAATCAGTAAATGCCGATAAACAGGAAATGTTTGCCATTTTTCATCAGCCTGAAAAAGAATTTGAGTTAAAGGAAGTATTGTTTGACGAATTGGAAGAAATGCCTGTAGATGAAACGGATATTCCCGATTTACGGAATCTCTATTCAAAAATCTGGTCGAAGATTGAACAGGAAAACCAAACAAGCAAAAATTTACGGATTACATGGCAGGGAGTGTTAAAAGTTGCAGCGGGTTTAATTATTGGAATTGTAACAGGTATTCTTGTAATGTTTGAAAGCAAAAAAACTGAGAATCAGTTTTATGTAGCCGCTGCGCCAAAAGGTTCGGTAGCCGAAGTTATTCTCCCCGACAGCACGGTGATTTTTCTGAATACTGGTTCACAAATCCGATACAACATGGATGGTGCTGATAACCAGCGTGAAGTTTTTCTCACTGGTGAAGCCTGGTTTGATGTGGCAAAAAATCCTGAAAAACCATTTGTGGTTCATACAGCATTTTACGATGTGAATGTTACAGGTACGATTTTTAATGTAAAAGCGTATGAGTCGGATAACATGATTGCCACAACCCTTGAAGAAGGTGTTGTTTCAATTCATGCAACCGGAGGTTTTAAACTGGCCGAAGATGTTGTTTTGAAACCCGGTGAACAGGCAACATTGAATAAAAATTCAAAGGAATTCACCATTAAAAAGGTGAATACAAAATGGTACACCTCGTGGAAAGACAACAAACTGATTTTTATCAATACAAGTCTGAAGGAATTGGTTGTATTGCTCGAACGCAGGTACGGAGTTGAAATTGAAGTAGTCAACAGTAATATTCTCGATTTGCATTTTGACGGAACCATAAAAAACGAGTCGATAATCGAAATCCTCAACATCATGAAAACAACACTTCCCATCGATTATAAAATAACCGGACAACAAATTGAAATCATAGGCAAAAAGCAAACTAAAAACTGATACAGGAGGAAATTTATGAGATAAACAGGAAAAATAAAAAAGCCGGTAGGTGCTGCAACACCAACCAGCTTCAGCGTTTCGACAAAAATATGGTGGTAAACCACCAATAAAGCTATTAATCAAAACATTTCGAATTTATGAAAAAATTGCGTATTCACGCCTTTCTGCAAAGCAGAAGGGTAAAAAAATGGTTTTTAATGATGAAACTAACGATTGTGTTGCTGCTCGCAGGTTTAATGCAGGTTTCGGCCACCGTTTATTCGCAGGCCACCAAATTTAACTTCAAAGCCGAAAACAAACAGGTTGTTGAAGTGCTGAAAGAGATTGAGGATAACAGCGATTTCAGGTTCTTTTACATTCGCGAACAGGTAAACGTTGAACGAAAAGTAACTGTTGACGTTACAAATGTCACTGTCGAGAATATCCTCGACCAGATTTTTAACAACCAGTGTGTTGCCTACAAAGTAATGGACGATAATCTGGTTTTACTAAGCCCGGATAAAAATATCCGCGATATTGAATCGGTTACCGGTCAGCAAAAAGGCGTGACAGGTAAAGTTACCGACAAGTCCGGGCAACCTTTACCCGGCGTTGCAGTGCTTGTAAAAGGGACCGCTAATGGAACGGTAACAAATGGCGGTGGAATTTACACACTTTCAAATATTCC
>DYSZ01000305.1 GCA_020726265.1 Draconibacterium orientale | reverse complement strand
GAATATTGTGTATGAAGGACCAGCTCTAAAATCGATGCAGAGGGTGTTCTGGCAGGTCAGGATTTGGTATAATTTTAACAAAGTAACCGAATGGAGCGAACCGGCATTTTGGGAAACCGGCATTTTAGATAATAAATTATGGACCGCATCGTGGATTACCGTTAACAATGAAATTGATGAAAAAGGCAAATGGCCTGCTCAGTATTACAGAAAAGAATTTTCCATTAATAAAAAAATTAAATCAGCCAGAATATACGCCACTTCTCTCGGACTTAATCAACTATTTCTGAATGGCAAAAAAGTGGGTGACCAGTATTTTACCCCAGGCTGGACAAGCTATCATAAAAGGCTGCAATACCAAACTTACGATGTTACCAATCTGCTTCAGCAGAAAAATGCCATCGGTGCTATTCTTGCCGACGGCTGGTATCGTGGAAAAATCGGATACCATTTGCCACACAGTTATTACGGAAATCAATTGGGACTTTTACTTCAACTTAAAGTTGATTATACAGATGGAACCAGCGAAACAATTGTTACTGATAAAAACTGGAAATACAGCAACGGGCCTATTCTGCAATCAAACATTTACGACGGCGAATTATACGATGCACAACTTGAAATTGACGGTTGGTATATGCCCGGTTTTGACGAAAAAGCGTGGAAAGAAACTGCCTTGCTCGATTACCCAAAAGACAAACTGATTGCTTTGCAGGGCGTTCCGGTTAAAGCCATTGAAGAAATTATACCGGTAAAAATATTTGTTACTCCAAAAGGTGAAACAGTATTAGATATGGGTCAGAATATGGTGGGTTGGCTTCGGATTAAAGTGAAAGGTGAAAAAGGCGATACAATCAAAATCAGGTTTTCTGAAATTATGGACAAAGACGGAAACTTTTACACCGAAAACCTTCGCTCGGCAAAAGCTACAAACACCTACATTCTGAAAGGAGAAACCGAAGAAATATACGAACCCTATTTTACCTTTTTTGGATTTCAATTTGCAAAACTTGAAGGATTCAGAACACCTCCTGCAATCAGTCAGTTTACAGGAATCGTAGTTCATTCTGAAATGCCCCCAACTGGTAATTTCAGTTGCTCCGATTCGCTGATTAACCAGTTGCAAAGTAACATCAGGTGGGGGCAAAAAGACAATTTTTTGGATGTGCCTACCGATTGCCCGCAACGTGATGAACGACTGGGCTGGACTGGCGATGCCCAGGTTTTCAGTATGACAGCCGCTTTCAATTTCGATGTGGCCGCTTTTTACACCAAATGGGCAAAAGATATTGCTGCTGACCAGCTCCCAAACGGAAAAGTTACCGATGTGGTGCCCGATGTACTTGAAGGCGACGGAGGTTCGACAGCCTGGTCTGATGTGGCCATCGTAATCCCCTGGACGGTTTACCGTATTTATGGCGACAAAAGGATACTCGAAGAACAGTATTCAAGTATGAAAGGTTGGGTTGAATACATGCGCGAAAGAGCTGGCGCAGATAATCTGTGGGATGGCGACAACCATTATGGCGACCATCTGGCATTTGGAAGCAACCGAAACGATTACAAAGGAGCCACAACCGAAAAAGATTTAATTGCAACTGCTTATTTTTACTATTCAACAACAATATTGGCAAAAGTTGCACGGATACTCACGAAAGATGAGGATGCGACATACTATGAATCGCTGGCCCCAAAAATTAAAAAAGCTTTTACTGACGAATTTATTACTGCCAACGGCAGGCTTGTTTCGCATACGCAAACTGCTTATGCACTTGTAATTTCATTTGGTTTGGTTCCTGAAAATCTGATTGATAAAGCAGCCAGCTATTTGGC
>DYSZ01000304.1 GCA_020726265.1 Draconibacterium orientale | reverse complement strand
TTCCGATTCCGGCCACCGAGCAGCAGCTGGTAAAATGGCTGAACGATTACAAAGTGGGGCAGCAAATTTTATCGGTATGGTTTAACCGGCAGCCCGATGGCAGCTTCAATGTTGAAAGACTGAAGGAACGCGGTCTTTTTAATGCCAACGACAACGATTACATGGTGGCATCGGCATCAAAACGAGGTGAATCATCGCTGATGGATATGGGATTGCAGCTGGTGAACCAGTCGTATGTATTGGTTTTCGATTACTACGGAATTAAAAGCATGGCACAATCGTACCAGAAAAGCGAAACACCCGAAGAAAAGCGAATCATGAATGGATTTCAGAGCGAATTGCAGACTTTCCTGCTCAAACTCGATTTCAATGATTCAGTAGCTGCCGTTTTCTTCCAGAAATACTGGACAACGCCTGACGACCCGAATCGCGAAGCCAAAGCAGCCGAATTTGAAAAGGCCGGATTCCCATTTATTTTCAAAAAACGTCAATATACCACGGCAACAGCTACGCAATATAATCCGGGGCAACTGCTTGCTCCAAAGGTTCAAAAGACCGATGAACAACTGATGGGCGACATGGTAAAAATGTCACTCGAATCGATTCTGACTTCCGTTGAAAATCAGGATCAGAATTTCAGGGTAAAGGCAATGGTGAGCGATGTAAAACCCATCAGGGCAAAAATAGGTAAAAAGGAAGGTTTGAAATTCGACCAGCGCTATTTTGTGATGGAAAACCAGACCAACGCGAAAGGTGAAGTTACTTCGAAACGGGTAGCTGTGGTGAAATCGATGAAAGTGATTGACAACCGGAAAGTTACCTCCGGGCTGACTCAACCTTCGGCTTTTTACCAGATTGCCGGTGGAAAAGTGGATAATTACGGGATGTTTCTGCAACAGAAAAACGACATCGGTACAAATCTTTACCTCGGAACCACGACAGGCGGGTTGCCAGGTTTCGAAGGACGGCTCGAATATTACATTTCAAAAGCATTTGGAGGAGCGCAAGGTGGAAAACTTGCCACCTCATGGAAAATTTATGTCGGAGGTGGCTACGATCAGAAGAATGAGTACACTGTGGGTTCTTTAACTGATGATTTTACGTTCATGCGTGTAAGTTTTGGAGTGGCTAAAGATTTCTACCCTATTAGCATTTTGCATTGGGGACCTTTTGTAGGTTACGGAGTCGAATCGATTTCAGCTGCGTCTATTGAAGATAGTGATATTTCAACTGATTTTATTGAAGCCGGAGTTCGGGTAGGAGTAAACCTGGCTCATAACATTCAATTGATTGGGTCGGCCACCTATTATTCACTGATTTCTTCTGAAGAAGTGAATAGTTCAACCAATGAAAAAACAGAGTTCGAATACAAAACCTATTTTGAAGACAGAATGGGGTTGGGATATAATTTTGGAATAAGATTTATGTTTTAAAATCAGATAATTATGACTAAAAAAGTTGGATTTATAACCATTGCCCTGCTGCTGATGATTTCGGTAGCAGGATTTGCACAGTCAAAAAAAGAAAAAAAGATGGCTGGTTTTGTAATTGGCAATTACGAGGTTGAATGTATGGGAACCGGAATGGACGGTACTCAGCTTGTAAAAGTGTGGGGATATGGCAACAAACCTGAAGATGCAGCTTACCAGGCGAAAAAGAATGCGGTTCATGCGGTGGTTTTTAAAGGAATTACCGGCGGAAAACCGGGTTGCATGACACGTCCGCTGGTTACAAAACCTGGTGCCGAAGTACAACACGCCGACTATTTCAATACATTTTTTACCGATGGCGGGCACTACCTCAATTTTGTTTCGCAATCGGGTGACGGTTCTCTTGAGCGA
>DYSZ01000130.1 GCA_020726265.1 Draconibacterium orientale | reverse complement strand
TTGATATTGTCAGGAAAAACGCAGGCAATTGGCCCGTTGTTGTTGGCATTGGCGGAAACGACACACAAAAGGTTATCGACAATATTAAAACCACAAATCTTGAAGGCATCAGCGGGTTGCTGGTGGTGACTCCTTACTACAACAAACCCACACAGGAAGGCATGTACCGTCATTACATGGCTGTTGCCGAAGTGAGTCCGCTACCCATTATTTTATACAATGTTCCGTCGCGCACTGGTATCAACCTCGAATACGAAACCGTGGTACGGTTAGCCGAATCTTCTGACAAATTTGTGGCGGTGAAGGAAGCATCGGGCGTGATGAGCCAGATTACAAGTATTGCAAAACATGCACCTGACGGTTTCTCTGTGATTTCGGGCGACGATGTGCTTGCCCTGCCAACCATGGCCATTGGCGGAAAAGGCGTTATTTCAGTAATTGCCAATGCGCTGCCCGAGAAAGTAAGCAGCCTAATTCACCTTGCGGCTGCAGGGAAATATGCCGAAGCCACGCAAATTCATTTTGATTTAATCGACCTGTTAAAATACCTTTTTAAAGAAGGAAATCCCGGCGGTGTGAAAGCGCTGATGCATCACATGGGGATTGTTGAGAATGAATTGAGATTACCACTTTACAAAATCAGCGATAAAACATACGACGAAATCATCGGAGCTTACCAGCACCTAAAATAACCGTTAACGAAATTTTGATTTCATTAACAATTGAAAAGGAAAAATTAACAGATGATTTTTCCTTTTTTGCTTTTCAGAAATAAGCAACTCAATCAAAACGCAACAGTTTGAAACAGAGAAAAGAATACAAAATACAACCGGTAATTGCTGCATTTTTTGCCATCCTGCTCATCGCGTTCTCTGTTTCGGCTGATCAAAACAAAGTGGATCTGCCACAATCCGAAATCACTGCCAATACCATTGCAAGTCAGATTTCAGGCCGAGCCGAAATTGAAGATGTTATTACTGCTTATGACAGTTTATTAGCTTTCGAACTAAAAAATGCGGCCAACGTGGGTGCAGCCGCCGCCATTGTTTACAAAAACGAAGTCGTTTATCTCAGGTGTTTTGGTGTAAAAAAAACCGGCGGAAAAGATTCGGTTGATGAACACACCATTTTCAGACTGGCATCAGTTTCAAAATCGATTTCAGGAATTTTAGCCGGAATGTTGATTGCCGACAGCACCCTGAACCCCGACAAAAAAATTGTTGATTACCTGTCGGGATTTCGGTTACAAACTAATGAACACACGCAACAGGTCACACTTCGGCAGATTCTGAGCCACACTTCGGGAATGCCGCAACATACTTATGACGATTTGGTGGAACAAAAAATTCCGCTGAGACAGATTATACCAAAACTTCAGGAAGTGGGCCACGCTTCGCAACCAGGCGAATTGTACAACTACCAGAATGTGATGTTTAGCCTGTTCGATACGATTGTTACAGCAAAAGCGGGCAAAAACTACGCTGCAGTTTTAAATGAAAAAATCTTCAATCCGTTTAACATGCCCGATGCCACGGCAGGTTTTGAGCCATTTGCCGGCAACCCCAACAAGGCGTTTCCGCATGTTTGGGGTCGCAACGGATTCAGGCTGCTTCCACTTAACGACCGCTATTACAGCACTTTAGCTGCAGCCGGAATTAATGCGAGCATTACCGACATGTCGCAGTTTTTACTTCACGTTTTAAACGACACCGTTTCGCTAATGCAGCAGGCCCGACAAATCAGTTTCGAGCCGCAAATCAGAACCCGGCTGAGTTCAGGCTATTTTTCGCAGTGGGAAAGTGTTAGTTATAAAGCTTACGGCCTAGGTTGGCGAATAATCGATTATAAAGGCCGCAGACTTGCCTATCATGGCGGGTTTGTAAAAGGTTATCGTGCCGAAATTGCCGTTTGCCCCAATGAAAATGTGGGCATTGTTTTTCTTTCGAACTCTCCCAATTCATCAGCAGCCAAAAGTGTTCCGCTTTTTCTGAACCGGTTTTTCGATGAAAAAGACAAAGAAAAACTGGCCAGCGATTCGATACAAGTGAATGCCATTTCTGGCAAAGGTTGATAAACTCTGTTCACGTTTCCTTTTTGCTTCCAAATAATTTTAATTTTGAAGTTAAGTTATGAGAAGTATTTCTTGTCGTATATTAATTCACTCACCCCAAGCCACCTTACGGTGTCTTTGCCCCTCTCTTTGAAAGAGAGGGGCAGAGCGATCCTGATGTAAATCGGGAGCGCTCGGGGTGAGTGAAGAAACAGAAATATGACATTTTTTCTTTTCATTTTATTCGCAAAGTGTTTATGAGACTTTACAAACATATTGTTTTGTTACTGTTTGTTTTAGCTGCTTTATGCATTCAGGCACAGCAGGATATGTTATTGAAACCAATCGAAACCGATTCAGCATCCATCGCATTGGAGAGGCAAATTGAATACAGTCAATTAATTTCGGGTGTTTCGCCGGAAGGGTTTTTAAATGAAATGCCGGAATTTCCGAAATTCGATTTTAATTCTGAAATAGATCAGCGATATACCATCGGCTTAACTCATGGCATTAACAGCGGTTTGCCCAATTACAGTTATTTTTCTGCAGCTACTACTTCTCCGTATTTTTCGCCGTTTTACGGAAATGGTATGATATTAAGTGAAGGTGCATATCAGTTGGGCAGCAAATTTGTTTTAGGTGGATACAGCTACGGTATCAACTCACCTTTTTTTGCACCGATGCCCAATTCATCAAACAAATTCGACAGGTATGGTTCAACCTTGTACATGCAATACAAAGTGGGAAAGAATTTTAAAATCGAAACCCGTTTCAATGTTACCCAAGGTGGAGTGCATCCCGGATTTTAGAATGAAAAATAAAGATTAACAATCGATGATTTACGATTTACAATTTACCTTTTACAATTTGCCATCAGTGATTAAACACGATGTTTGCAGATTCACCATACAATCAGCAACTTACAACCAGAATTCCTTACCCGCAATCTGCAATACATATGCCGTACCAGTAACCCGAAACCTGAAACTTGCAACCTGTACCTCGAAAACCGAAACATTTTTTTCTTATGCTGACAATTTATAAAGCATCGGCAGGCTCCGGAAAAACCTTCCAATTGGTGGTTGAATATCTGAAACTCTTGCTGGTTAATCCGCAAAATTACAGGCATATTCTGGCAGTTACCTTTACCAACAAGGCCACTGCCGAAATGAAATCGCGCATTCTTGAACAACTTAATTTATTGGCTTCCGGCCAACCCAGCAAATACCTGGCTGAACTTCAAAAAGGAAATTCACTTTCCGAAACCGCCATCAGGCAAAATGCCCGCGTGGTTTTAAAAAATATTCTACACGATTACAACCGTTTTTCAATCAGCACCATCGATTCGTTTACCCAGCGCATTATAAAAGCGTTTAACCGCGAAATGGGAATCTCGCCCAACTACCAGCTCGAATTGAACAACGACCTGATTTTAGCCGAAGCCACCGACCGCTTATTAGCTAAAATAGGCGACGATAAAAAACTGCTGGGCTGGCTCACCGATTTCAGTCGCGAAAAAATTGAGGAAAACCAAAGTCAGCGTATCGAATCGGATATTCAGGCGTTGGGAAAAGAACTTTTTAAAGAAAATTTTCAGCTCTTTTTCCCCGACGACGAAAATCCGGCCTACAGTCGCGAAAATCTTGAAGCTTTTGCAAAAGAACTGAATCTGATAAAAAATAAATTTGAAAATCACCTTAAATTGCTTGGGAAAAAAGGAGTTGCACTAATTACTAGAAGCGGATTAACGATTGATGATTTTTCAAATAAAGAAAAGGGAGCCGGATCTTTATTCTCCAAATTTGAAACCGGTTATTTGAAAGAAATTTCGGCAACGGCAAAGTCTGCCGCTGAAAGTATTGACAAATGGTACACCAAATCCAGTCATAAAAAGTCTGAAATTCATGCACTTGTTGAATCAAAGCTCCAACCACTGTTAATTGAAATTGTTGATTTTATCAGAAATAATGAAAAACAATACTTCACAGCTCTTCCGGTGATTAAACAGATGCGCATGCTTGGCATTCTTGCCGATTTAAAAGCAGAAATCAGTTCTTTGCTGCACGAAAAAGGGGTTTTGCAGCTTTCGGATGCCAACCTGCTGCTGAGCAAAATTATTGGCAACAGCGACTCGCCGTTTATTTATGAAAAAACCGGAATCTGGTACAAACATTTTATGCTCGACGAATTTCAGGATACTTCTGGTTTGCAATGGAACAATTTTAAACCACTGATAGCCAACTCGCTGGCCGAAGGAAATAAAAACTTGATTGTGGGAGATGTAAAGCAATCTATTTACCGCTGGCGAAACAGCGACTGGCGCATTTTGGCCGGACAACTGTACACCGATTTCGGCGAAACTCAAACCGAAACATTCACCCTCGAAAATAACTGGCGCAGTGATTTAAATATCATAAATTTTAACAATCAGATATTTAAAGAACTGGTTCAGGCTTTTGAAGAAGTACAATTCAGCACACTTGGCGATGGCACGGCTGAATTAGCCGAACGATTCAAAAATATTTATGCGTCGCTGGCACAAGTTCCCGGCAATCAGGAAAAAGATCCGACCGGACTGGTTGATGTTCGTTTTCTTCCAGCCGACACTTTTGAAGAAGATTCAGCAGCCTTACTTGTTGAGCAGGTGAAAAAACTACAGGACAGTGGCATAAAAGCTGCTGAAATTGCTATCCTCATCCGCAAAAACCGCGAAGGAACTCCGGTGATCAAAGCATTTATGGATGCGGCATCTTTGCCCGAAAATCAGCAATACAACCTTTCAGTTCTCTCCAACGAATCGTTGTTTTTGTTTTCCTCGCAGGGTGTGCTCATGGTAATCAACGTGGTTGAATACCTTGTGAATCCCGATAATCCGGTAATTCGTGCTGCCCTGGTGAATCAATACATTAACTGGCTGAAACCAAAAATAGCAGGCTTTGAGAAAACAACGGATGAAACAGCTTTTGAGAATTTTGAAATCATGTTTGAAACCGAAATCAGGCAAAAAACAGATGAAGTAAAGGCAAAAGTACTGTTTTGTGCACTCGACGAAGCAATAATACATATTTGTTCTGTTTTTGGTTTATTCGAAATAGAAACAGAACTACCTTATTTACAAACGCTTATCGATAGTGCTGCCGACATAAAATCGTCGCATGCCAACGATTTATCCGGATTTTTGTTTTGGTGGAACGAAACGGGCTACAAAACTTCGGTAAGCGTAAACGAAGAGGTTGGTTCCATCAGGCTGCTGACGGTTCACAAATCGAAAGGGCTCGAATACAAGGCTGTGCTGGTGCCATTTTTAAATTGGAAAATCACCGAGTTTGGAAAAGCACCCATCCTCTGGTGCCGGCCAAAATCAGAACCATTTAATACACTGCCGCTGTTGCCGGTAAAATCGTCGAAAGCGCTGATGAAAAGTGATTTCAGAGACGATTTTCTGGAAGAAACATCCAACGCATTTGTCGATGTTTTAAACCTTGTTTATGTGGCCTTTACACGCGCCAAATCGGCATTAATTATTCATTGTCACGAAGCCGCCAAACAACAGAAAAGCCCCGACGACTCGTTGAAACCCATGGAATTTGTATTGAAACTTGTTCTCCAACGGCTTTCTGCACAATCCGGATTTCAGGATTCATGGAACAGCGAAAATCTTACTTTTCAGTTTGGAAAGCTTTCCTTTGAAAACAAAAAAGAAGAGCCTCAGTCAATTCAAATTATTAAATCGTATGGATTTACCGACTTTTCTGATCGGGTACGTTTGCGAAAATCGGACGAAAGTTTACTTATTTTAAACAAAACCCGGCAAACCGAAAAAAACCATGGTAAGCTGATTCACGAAATTCTTGCGGATATAACTACAGATTCGGATATCGAAAAGGCATGTTTAAAAGCATTTCACGATGGTAAAATAACCGAAGCCGAACGAATTGAAATCATGACGCAACTAAAAACAAGCTTTAGAAATCCAGCTATTTCAGAATGGTTCAGCCTGAAATATAATGTATTAAACGAACGGAACCTGCTCACATCGGGCGAACTGTACCGCCCCGACCGGATTATGATTTCGGAAAATAATGCGGTGGTGGTTGATTATAAAACCGGAATCATAAAACAGCAAAAATATCACAGGCAGGTAAATCAGTATGCCAGGATTCTGCGCGAAACTGGGTTCGAAAAAGTAGAAGGATATATTTGGTACACCCAACTAAACGAGGTGGAAAAAGTATGCGAATTGTAAAGTCTTTCGTCGTTAATGTACCATAAAAACCACCGGTGGCATCGGTAAAAAGTCGGGATAGATTGCATAAAAAAACTATTTTTGCCGGAAATTGAACAAATCATGATACAAAGAATACAATCGGTTTATCTGCTCGTTTCGGCCATTTTAATGGGCTTCCTTTTTAAACTTGAACTGGCAGAGCTCATCGCCGCCAACGAAATTTATTCGTTTGTGGCTGCAGGAATTTACAAAGGGGAAGAACAGATTTTCAATGGAATTCCCTTGCTGATTATGCTCGGAATTATTGTTCTGCTGCAATTCGTTATCATTTTCAGTTTCAAAAAAAGAATCATCCAAATGCGGATGACTGTTTTTACCATCGTACTTTTACTTGGAATGTTCGGAGCTATTTTGTTTTTTGCCTTCACCGGTTTCGATGAGGCAAAAATGGCTTTTAAATTACCTGTGGCATTCCCACTGGTAGCTGCTATCCTCGATTTTCTGGCCATTCGCGCCATCGGAAAAGATGAAGCTTTGATCAGAAGCCTGAATCGAATCAGGTAAAATACCGGGATTGTTTTAAACCAAAACTAACGGATAATCAAATGCTAAAACTACTATCGTTTTTCACCTTCCTCGTGATTTCTGTTTTTGTTGTGAACGGACAAAACACTCCGCCAACGTGCGTAATTACAATGCCACACCACAACGCCTATTTTAATGAAGGAACCGATATTATCATAAAAGTTTATGCATCAGATTTGGGAGGAACACAAACCGGTGGCAGTGTATCGAAAGTTGAATTTTTTAAAGAAGATATTAAGCTTGGCGAATCAACCACTGCAACAGCAAACAACTACACTTTTAAGGGGACTGAAGTTCCTGCCGGAACCTACAGAATTACGGCAAAAGCAACCGACAACACCGATACAATTTCTACTTCGGCGGGTGTGATTATCACGGTTGGGGCAACCGATGCAATACCCGTTGGAATGGCTGCAAACAAAGGAAAATATCTGGCAAACATTATTTCATACAACATCCGCTCCGACTTCAAAACCTTTTTGAATGGCGTAACTTCTGAAAACGGGTGTAAATGGGGTTCTGTCGAAGACACCCGCGATGAAATGAAATGGACAAATGCCAATTTGTCCTACAATTTAGCCAAAAACAATCATTTGAGTTTCAGGTACCACGCCATTGCCTGGGGTGCTCAATATCCAAAATGGATAGAAAGTTTAAGTCCGTCCGATTTTCAGGCCGAAATTGAAGAATACATGGCGGACGTTGCCGCACGTTATCCGATGATTGACAAGATTGATGTACTGAATGAAAATATGGCCATTAACACTTATAACAAACAGGAACACCAGGCCGGAACACCCTATTTCAGAGCAGGAATGGGTGGACCGGGAGTTACTGGTTACGACTGGGCCATCTGGCTGTTTGAAAAAGCACGCCACTATTTTCCGAACGCAAAACTCGTGATAAACGATTTCGAACTTGAAACCAACGCCGCCGGTTTAAACGAAATACTGGCACTTATAAAAGTTCTGTGCGACAGAGGTTTAATCGATGGTTTCGGGACACAGGCACACTATTTTAATGTAGATGGAATCGCAACTTCCACTTTACAAACAGCGTTGAACAACATGGCAAAATCGGGGTTGCCGGTTTATGTTACCGGACTCGAACTGCGTGGAAAATCGTAATTCTCTAGTAATGAAAGCGATAGTATTTGCCGCCGGGCTGGGTACACGACTGCAAAACGAAACAGCCGATAAACCCAAAGCGCTTGTTGAAGTAGCAGGCAAACCGTTGCTTTTCCATGCTATCGCCAAGCTGAAAGATGCTGGAATAACTGAAGTTGTGGTAAACGTTTACCACTTCGCCGAAAAAGTGATTGAATACATTCATTCCACCGATTTTGGAATAAAAATACATATCTCCGACGAACGCGAATTGCTGCTCGAAACCGGTGGCGGACTTAAAAAAGCAGCTCCTTTTTTCGGTGGTGTTGAACCGATTCTGATTTATAATGTGGATATCCTGTGCAACATCGACCTTTCGCTTTTGATAGCCAACCACCTGAAAACCGGAGCGCTGGCAACACTGGCAGTAAGGAAACGCGAAACCCAGCGCTATTTTAAATTCGATGCTGAAAAGCAACTGGTTGGCTGGATTAACAAAAAAACCGGTGAAACAAAAATTTCACGTCCCGAAGTCTTTGGCGTTGCCGAAGAAATGGCTTTTAGTGGCATCCACATTGTTCAGCCTGAAATCTTTGGTTTAATGCCTGACATTGAACGGTTTTCGATCACCGATTTTTACCTTGAAGTTGCCAAAACGCATACAATCAAAGGATTTTATGACACTTCCGATTTATGGATTGATGTAGGCAAGCCGGAACAATTGGTAGAAGCAAGAAGGATTTTCAGATAGTTTTCAAAAAAGTTTGTAATTCCTGTACTCAAACAAACGAATTCCAAACCGTTTTTCAATCCAATATAAAAATTTGTATTTGGGTTTCAGATGGGTTTTCGTCAAATCAATTTCAACCAGCCAGTTGAGCCGTGCAACACGTTCGAGCATCACAGTTGGATGCGAATCTTCAAAACGGGTGAGCGCATCGTATTCACCACTGTAATTAAACTCTTTTTCAAACGCTTGTCGTGAGGCTTCATCATCGGATATACCAGCATAAAACTGTTTCACCGCGTCAATTTTTTGCTGCATAAAACGCGGGTGGCGAACCCATCCGTAATGATAAATTTCGGCTGAAACCAGTACAACGTTCAGTTTCTCACCATTTTTTCTGAATCCCTGCGCATCGCGGTAAGAGCGGATTTGTTTGTTGTTTCGTATCACTCTGATTTCGTTGCGATACCAGTGCCGGCAATCGCCCACATAATCATAGGTCCCGTAAAAATGGCGAAACCCGAAAAGTAAACCTTCCACCTCTTTTCGGTGCAGGTTTTCGAGCATGGCAGCTTTTACTGTTTCAAGGTATTTTTCGTGTAAAACCTCATCGCCCTGAATATAAAAACACCAGTCGTATTCAACAGGAATGGCATCAAAAGCTTTGTTTGTTTCATCGGCATACACTGCCCCACCCTTTTTCAGGTTATCATTCCAAACCGTATCAACAATTGTGATTTTTTCAGCAGAAATTTGCTGAATCAACTGGCGCGTGGTGTCGTCCGATTTTCCCACGGCTGCCACAAAATGGTCGCACAACGGAAGTACCGATGAAATTGCTTCCACCACCGGAAAATCAAATTTTTCCGCATTACGGATAAAGGTAAATCCACAGACTTTCATGGGAGGAAAGTTTGAAGAGGGAAGACCGAAGACGGAAGATAAAAGCGGGAAGCTGGTTATTTCAGGGTTTTTCATTTTCGGTTCTTTTTGAATAAAGAAAATAAAGCAGAAACTCAATAGCACCAATCAGCATCAGCGAGTTGCCAAGCAACTCAATACCTTCCTCGGTGGCGGCTTTGGCAAGGCGATAAGTATCGTCGTGGTAAAGCAGCCGCCAGAATTTGGAGCGGCCAAACAACCGACTAAAAACAAAGGTAATCAACACACCCGCAACCAGCCACGAAGATGCCGGAATGCTGAAGAAGCGTTGCAACTGTTCTTCCAGTTTTCTGAAGTTTTTGATTAAAACCCAAAGAAAACCAGCCAATACTGGTAAAACAAGATAAACCCAATGTTCAACCAGGAAATTAAATTCGCGGATAAACGATGCCAGAAAAAACAGCGAAACAAGCAGCGAAACAGCTTTTATTTCAGGCTGTTTACGGCTGAGTAACCAATAAAAAACAAACAGTACAAAAAGAATCAACTCCTGCCCTATTTCGGTTAAAGTGATTTCGCCAAAATAGCCATCTTCCATCGGGTGCACCGCATCGAAAAAAATAGCCTCGGCAATGCCAAACAACAGCAAAGCATAAACTACAATGCGCAAAACCACAAATATGGGTGAGTAAAAATTCTTCATACTTTTTTCAATCTTTGGTTCTGTCCTATTTCCATTTTTCCTGAATTTCATCGTCAAAAAAATCGTCGATTAACAACTTGTCATCCCTATTTTTATTCATTTCCATAAATGCATCTTCCCAGCCATTTCTCGGTCGTGAAACAGGTTTTATCACAATTTGTTCTTTTTCAGGAATCACATTAATAGTGTCTTTGAT
>DYSZ01000303.1 GCA_020726265.1 Draconibacterium orientale | reverse complement strand
TTGCCAATTTATCCCCTAATTTTGTGGTTGTCCTTTTTAGACTCGACTCATATATTAAATTCACAGAATCGGAATATATGATGTTTTTGATCTTGATGGAACTCAGAAAGGAAACGCAGGAATGTAACCAACAAAAATCAACAGCGTCAAAAGAGACGTAAACGGAAAAACAAATTTAAAATAAACAGAAATGAATAATGAATTTTTAATCCCGATCGCGTTCTTTGCAATGGTTTACGGAATCGTTTACCTGTTTGTAAGAAAAAAAGAACGCCTGGCGCTGATTCATCAGAACGCCGATGCAACCATTTTCGAATCACATAAAAACGAACCATCGTCTTTAAAATGGGGATTACTTCTTGTCGGAATAGGTGTTGGAATTTTACTTGGAAAGGTATTGGCAGTATATACAACATTGGAAGAAGAACCGGCATTTTTTTCGATGATCTGCCTGTTTGGCGGACTTGGACTCATCATTTACCATTTGTTGGTAAAAAAGTTCGAAAAGCCTTAAGATAATAATGTATTATCAAAGTTTTCAGTTTGTTAAGCCCCTGAGCCGGCAACGGTCATCAGGGGTTTTTGTAATAAAAAAGATTTTTCAACAGAGTAGACCGGGCCCGTGGATTGTAGTTTGCTTGACAAAAGAAAAATTTCTCTGATTGTTTCCGGGAGGGAAACGAGATCTTTGAAGGAGTCCATGGTATGTTGGAAAAACTTTCTGTCCCGGATCATTTTTATCCTGCCCAAAGTCAGGTGAGGAACAATATTTTGACGGTCGGTATCAAATCCGTTATCACTCAATATGGCTTTTAACTCTTTCATGATGGCCGCGATATCACAACCGGATTCAATTCCTGTCCAGATAACCCGTGGGGAATAAGAACTCCCGAACAGGCCAAGTCCCGAAAGACGGAGCGAAAAAGGTTCCGTCTTTTCTGCCAGATTTCCAATAACGGAATTAATGACAACCATACGCCGCTCTTCTGTTTCTCCAAAAAAGTGAAGGGTAACATGAATATTTTTTTCTTCAACCCATTTAATCTGCTCATGGTGTAATATGCTCCTCAATTCCTGGTACTTTTTGAGGTATTTGTGGTCAGGAAATATTTTTATCGCTGCAAAAAGACGCTTCATTTCAAAAAAGTTGTTAATTTTGTGCCCTTGCGGGGGATTAGCTCAGTTGGCTAGAGCGTTAGACTGGCAGTCTAAAGGTCAGGGGTTCGACTCCCCTATTCTCCACCAAAGTCCGAAGATGCTATCGACGGACTTTTTTATTTTCTCCATTTGTTATACGGATGAACCGAAAGATTTGAATTGTAATACCGCTCATCATAAGTCACTTCTTCTCCCAGCCAATCAGGCTGTTTAAAATTTTCATCCGGATTTTCCAGTTCAATCTCTGCAATCATTAAACCTTCGTTGTCCCCATGGAATTCATCTACCTCAAAAGTATGAATTCCCGATGGAATCCGAAACCTTACCTTCTCAATCTGCCCGTGGGTAAATAACCGGATCAGTTCCTGCGCCTCTTCACAAGGAATGATATACTCAAATTCTTTACGGGAACAGGTTTCACTTTTCCCTTTTATTGTTAAATAACCCCGATCCCCTGCAACCCTGGCCCGGACAACCTTATTGGGATCAATGCTTAAATAACCCTGAAGATAATGAATACCCTCCGGTTTATTCAACGCATTCCACAACGGTTTGTTTACCAGAAATTTTCGTTCAATTTCTAAATGTTTCATCCGGCGTTTGATTTTGTTTCGAAAATTATATAATCCTCATACAAGGTTAAGAAAAAAAACAATCCCCATGTTTTCAAATACAATAAATCATATTCTTTTCAATGATTAAG
>DYSZ01000302.1 GCA_020726265.1 Draconibacterium orientale | reverse complement strand
TCTGTTTTTCATAGATTATTCAGCTCAAATGTGGGCTGGTTTGATTAAAGATGAAGCCGGTTTAACGACCGGCTTCTTTAAAATCACTAATTTTAAACGATATTAATTAAAATAATGAAAAAGATTTGGAGCCTTTTAATTCCTGTACTGTTTTTACATTCAGGATGTAATACAGAAAAAACTGGGAAGTATGACAATCGCCTTGAAAACAGTGGATTGCAAAAGCTTGAATACAATAATCCTGATTTAATTGTGGATTTGGATGCAGGCTTTAAAACCGTTCCACTGCCTATGGATTTTGATGGCGATGGCGACTATGATTTGCTGATTTCAGAATCGGGAAGTTATGCCGAATCAGGAATTTTTTATTTTGAAAATATCAGCGGAAATGTGGATATGCCCGTTTTTCGAAGAGGCATGAAAGTGTCCTTTGAAAGACGCAGTCTTGGTAATGACTGGGTTGATTTTGAAGTTTCTGAAATAGATGGACATGTTCATGTTTTAACTCCCGACCAGGTCAGCGAACGGCTGCTCATTTATCAGGATGTCCCTCAAAATGTATTCTGGGGTGAAAATGAATTGGTTTTGCCCGATGGCGGTTACGATATTCTGCACAATTTCAATAACACACAGTGGAAGTTAGCTGATTTTGACGGCGATGGAATTAAGGATTTACTGGTATCGGCACAATCATTCAATCCGCGAAAATACAGGGGCAGAATTGGTAAATCATTTCAACCCGATGACATTTCGGTTCCGAAAAGAAACCTGTTGGCTTTTTTGAAAAACACGGGTTCAAGCGAATCACCTGTATTTGATAACCCTGTCGAGATTCTGAAAGCCGATGGCACTCCGTTGGCGGATGGATTAAGTTTAGAACCTATGTTTGCCGATTACGACAATGATGGCGATTTGGATTTCATCGGTAAAGGAGAGGCACAGAATAACGAAAAATTTAGTGTTAGCTGGAAAAAGAATTTTTTTATTTATTTTGAAAATACGGGAACAAAATCGAAGCATAAATTCACTGTTGGTAAAGTTTTAATTCATAATGAAGTTCCCGTTCAAATGGAATCCCGTTCGACCATTTACACTACATCAATTGATTGGAACAAAGACGGGCACACCGATATTATTGCCGGAGAAGAGTCGGGAAGGATTTCATTTTTGAAAAATACAGGAAAAATTGTTGGTGGGATTCCGGAATTCTTACCACCTCAATTTTTTCAACAAGAAGCAAAATATGTTGATTTTGGTGCGCTTGTGACACCTCGTGTGTTCGATTGGGATGGCGATGGTTTGGATGATATCATTAGTGGAAACGAGATAGGCCGCATTGGGTTTATTAAAAATCTGGGTGGAAAAACACCAAAATGGGATAGACCTAAACTCCTTGAAGTTGATGGAATTCCCATTCGGATTATAGCAAACGAAGCACTGCCAAACACCGAAACCCCGTATTGGGGCTATACAACCATCGATGTTGGAAATTGGGACGAGGATGAACTTCCTGATATTTTAGTTAACGACCACAATGGAAATGTCGTGTATTTGAAAAATATTGGTAGCCGTAAAGTACCAAAACTTGCAACCGCAAAACCCATTGAGGTGGAGTGGGACGGAGAGCCATTAAAACCGGCCTGGATCCCGGGTGTTTCAAAGGGAAACGAATTACTGGCACCATGGCGTACTTCACCATACATTATGGATTTTAACAAAGATGGATTGAACGATTTAGTGATCCTCGATTATGAAGGGTATCTTTCGGTTTATAAACGATTTAAAAAAGACGATAAACTGATGCTGGCCCCACCTGAACGCCTGTTTGTTTTTCCCGATGATAAACCCATTTTATTGACCCAGAGAACGGG
>DYSZ01000301.1 GCA_020726265.1 Draconibacterium orientale | reverse complement strand
GTTTGATTAGTTTTATTGGTTTAGTTAGTGAAAAGGATGGGTGTTGACTCGTCCTTTTTTTTGTGCCCTTTCAGCAGCGCAAACCGGATTCAGACAAAACAGCCATAAAATAATCCTGTATATTAACACTGAATTAAGATATGTTATAAAACACCTTTTTTAACATTGTGTTAACCTGTTTCTCCCCGATTCAGCCTATTTTTGAATCAAAGTTTTAGTTCATAAGTTTAAGTTTGATTAGTTTTATTGGTTTAGTTAGTGAAAAGGATGGGTGTTGACTCATCCTTTTTTTTTGCTTATACTCCCAAAATAGCTGCTTTTCTGATTTCTTCGATAAAAGGCCGACAATGATTAAAAAACATCCGGTAGCCCGCACACAAATAATTCAATCGTTCTTCTCCGTCGGGAGAAACAATAAAACGGTTCTTTGGACATTCACCATTGCATTGGGTCAGCACTTCACATTTTTTCAATATTCCGGCAGTGTTTCTGATTTTGCCCGACCAAAAGCGATTGTTTATCTGAATCGAAATAATCGGCAACTGATTGCTCCCGTATATTTCCAATAAAATGCTTTTCGCTAACAAAATGGTCGCAATTGTAAAAATTGCCATTGCTTTCAATAACAGGAACTCCGCAGCAATTTTGTTTAAAAATGCAAAGCGTGTGTTCACTATCGAATGCTCTCCGCAGCGCTTCTTCAAATCACTGAACCTGAATATTTCCAATGTCATGCTGAACCCACTCTTCAAAAACAGTCATCAGAAAATGGCCAAAAGCCTCGGCACCACCACTTCGTTTTGTTACAGAATTGCTGTTCCCGATTCGCTCCACCAAAGGTAGAAAAGTAATAAAACGGATCCCCAGCGCTTTAAAGAACCGACAACCTTCGAGCGGGTGATTTTCATTCCCGGCGCTTATAACACACAAAATCTCAGTCGGAATCTGATTTTTTTGTAAAAACCTGAATCAACTGATTACACTTTCGAATAAAATTCAATTCCTGCAAGTGTCGGCTCACCCCCGTGCCACGAAAAGAAAACAGTATCATCGGTTGTGGCTTCAATTTGCTGTCTGATGTATTCCTCAAAAAATGAATCATCGCTCGCTATCCGTTTCCCACTAATTTTTATAAAGGCATCGGTATGAATATAGCAATAACTTCAAATTAAATTGCAACTGTCGCCAACGGGCTTTGTAAATACTTGAAATGACCTGTTTTGTTTCATCAATGTTTTTGTTTCGGGCTTACATATAACTCCCGGCAAAACGAAAACTGCTTCTTAAATACAGTTTTACCTTCTGTTTGAGCTGTTTTGTCGAATAATTTTTAAGTTTTTGCCTCATGCTGCTTTCTTTATGTAATATTCTATATTTGTGCCTTAATTTATTAAAGAGTACTAAAAATGAACATCGCTTTGATTGGTTACGGGAAAATGGGAAAGGAAATCGAAAAGATTGCCGTATCCCGTGGGCACCACATCAAATTAATCATCGATATTGATAATCAGCACGAACTGACCGCCGAAAACCTGAAAAAGTGTGACGTGGCCATTGAATTTACAATTCCGCACAACGCCGTTAAAAATTACCAGGTATGTTTCGAAGCCGGAATTCCGGTGGTGAGTGGAACCACAGGCTGGCTCGACAAAAAAGAAGATGTACTGAAAATGTGTGCTGAAAAAGACGGCACTTTTTTTTACGGAAGCAACTTTTCGGTGGGTGTAAACCTGTTTTTCGAGCTTAACCGCAAATTAGCCGAATTAATGGCTCCTTACAAAGAATATGATGTAAAAATGGCCGAGGTGCCCCATATTCACAAACTCGATGCGCCCAGCGGTACAGCCATCGGTCTGGCCGAGGATATTCTCGAACTATTTCCCGGA
>DYSZ01000129.1 GCA_020726265.1 Draconibacterium orientale | reverse complement strand
CAGGGAGTATATGCAAAACCAATCACATATATTAATATCATTAAAAACCAACACGGGTAATGATTAGATACCCCATTAAATTTTTTATTATTTTCGATTAATGCATAATCTTCTCCCGCTCGTGCACCAAATAAAACCTCTCGTGCACTAAAATTTCAGGGTGCAGTTTTTATATCTGAATTTTGGTTCATCAATAAACAACTTAAAATTCAGAAAAATGAAAACGCAAAAATTTACACTGATGTTGGCGCTGTTAATTTGCGGCGCGGTGGCTTTTGGCCAGACAAAAAAATAACCGGATGTTGCCGGAATCCTGAAATCGGGCAAACTGCCTCAAAACCTTGAACTGAAAAACGACCTGCAAAAGTTTGTGGTAACCACCGACCATTTCAACACCGACATTTTTGGCAATTTCTTTAACAAATTTCGTATTAAAGGCGAATACACTCGTGGTTTGCCTGATAATGTGGTGAAATGGAACAATGTAACTGTAGCCATGTCGATGGCCCGGAACGCTGAATTTGGTGCCGGAGACCCTGTCGGTTACATGGAAAACTTTACCTACAAAGTTTCGGAAGATATGATGAAACCTGAAAAGTTCAGCACGTTTACCGAACACGGCGCTTTTACAAAAAACCTTGTTTGGGATATGATGGCAATCGAAGGTTTTGCCTGCGCTTATTTTAACAACCTCGAGCTCAATAAACCTTACAAAGCCGGAATGTTTAATGGTAAAATCGACCTTGCGGGAATGGGTTCGTTCGAAAACAAAGATGTGATTCTTACCTGGACAGGAATAACCGAATGGAATGGCGAATACTGCGCGGTAATTGAATTCATCACGATGAACAATCCGCTGGAATATGCAGGCGAAGGAATGAGCATGAAAGGCCGCAGCCATTACTGAGGAACCATCTGGGTTTCGGTGGAAGACAAACAGGTTGAACACGCCGTTTTATTCGAAGACATGTTGATGGAAATCCAATTGCCCGGCCAGACTAGCAAACAGGTGATGGATGCAACCCGCGAGATTACTTACGAAAGAGTACGATAAAAAGTCAGAAAGTGAAACTTCGGTGGCTCTTTGTGTAACATAACCATGCTTATTTACACAAAGAGCCACAAAGTGAACACAAAGTAAAAAAATGAGATAGTCCGGTCTTTACACGGCTTCGGTTCTTCCCGGTTCATTTCATAAAACAGTACCAACAAAAAGCACAATATTTAATACTTTTATAACCAGAAAAATCTATTCTCATGCTGCATCCTACTAACCAAAAAAACCCAAAACAAAAAGTTTTCTGGCACCTGAAACTGTTTGCTGGTGCTGTGTTGCTAACTATCTTTTTTATGCTTATTTTAAGACAACAAATCAGTTCGCCGTTGCAACTGGTTATGCCATTTATACTTACATTTCTGCAGCTCGAGATATTTATCTAGATGGGCACCTGTTTTTTCAACCTGTAAAAATTGATTCCCCTGTTTTTAAAAACCAAATTGCAATCAAGTAGCTGGTTTTTTATGCTGTGATGCTGGTACTGGCAACTATTCTTTTTGTTACGGTTTATGCAATACAGTGTACCATTCATTGCCCCGATTTCAATCAGTTTATCCCCTCGCTGCTGAAACTCGAAATGAAGGGATTTTTTATGGCGACACTTACCGGGTTTGGGTTCGGCGCTATTTTCTTTTTTTACGTTCAATGGAAAGAAGCTGTTGACCGCGCTCAAAAGTTACTTGAGGAAAAACTCATTTTTCAGTACGAAACTCTGCAAAACCAGGTCAATCCGCATTTTCTGTTTAACAGTCTCAACTCACTGAGTTCGCTCATCAGAAAAGACATTGATTTGTCGGTGAAATTTATTCATCGAGCCGGTTAAAGCTCAAACTGGGTAAAACTGAAATCATTGTAAGCCGCGATAATGTTACTGAGTTCAAAAAGTGGATGGACAGGTAATATTTCCAAGTCTTTCTCCTAAATTTCTCCTTCGCTTTTTCTTACTTTTTTCGATTCGAAATAAAGATGAAGAATGGCATTAAAAGCCAGCAGGTTGCCCGGTGAAGCCTTAGAATCGTATTGATAGGTAATATTTCCTTCGAATGCAAATCGCTGTCGCCACGAAATAGTGGTGCCGCCGATTGCCCTTACCCGGTTGATTGTATTAAATCGTGAATCGTAGAACGGCTCGACACTGATAAACGGAATAATGGAAGTTTTTCCCGAAATAAATTCCCGCTCAAAATTTGCCCTGTACCTGAACCTGTATGAGTAATCGGCATTTTCCTGCCCCAAAAAGCGGTTATCCATTCTTAATCGTTGCGAAAACAAAATAAGATGTTTGAGCAAAAGCCGCCTGTGTATTTCTGCAAAAAGCATATCCTCCGAATAGGTTTCTCCCTTATCATACAAACTCCATCCTCCCATATAACCACCTCTAACCAGCCATACTTTCAGTACTTCGGCCTGATTCTGGTCGAGTAACCGGGTAAACAGAAACTTTTTTGATTTTCCAAAAGCATGGTCGGCCTGAAGTGTAATGTTGAAATCACGTGTATCGCTTTCAAGATATCGGGTGATTGAAGCAAATGATGAAAGGCGAAATCCGGGTGTAACCTTGTACCAGATATCGGTTTCGGGCCAGAATTCATAACTGAATTGCTGCGCAGCCAGTTTATTGAAACAACCTATCCAAACCAGAAAAGTGATTGCCGTAATAATTGCTGATTTCCTGATCCATTGGCTGAAATTGACTAACCTGATTGTATTGCTGATCATATAAAAATGTATCAAATCCTGATTCAAAACTAAATAAAATAAATCTTCCTTAACACATTCTTTTTCCGAATAAAAACAAGGAATAAAATAGCCGGATAATAAAAACGGCATCCTGTAAGAATGCCGCTGAATGTGTAAATGTGTTTATTATTTATTTGTAAAAAGGCAAAATAATCCAGGTGTACAAAATACAACCCATGCACAGCGAAAGAGCAAATTCGAGTGTGGCAAAAAACACAAGAATTCCACCTGTGATTAATGATGGTGTATTCAGTCCCAAAAGCATGAGAATGAAAATGGCCGCTGACATCAGAAAACCAAGTCGGGCTGCAAATATTTTGGGGGCTTTATCAATCTCTTTTTTCTCAAGTTCCAGCGCATTTATCAGCGAGTTGCTTAAAAACCCAATCGGGCTGAACCTGATTTTTGTAAATGCCCTGATATAAAAATCAGCTGCCAAAAGCAGAACAAAAAATGCTGAATTAAAAAGGAATGCACCTAAAACCAATAAAATGCCAAAAAGCGCATTGATTCGCGTAACCCTTTCATTAATTCTTTCTTCTGATACCGGGCAAATAATATGTTTCAAACTATTCATGATCGACTTTTATGATGAATGCGAATATACAGACTAAAATGTATTTTATTCTGTTTTGTGACATAAATCACATTTCAACACAAAATAATTAACATGAACAACCGGTTGTCACCAGTTGGCTACAAAAAAAGGTCAGAAAAAAGCTGCGTGATTAATCGCGCATACGAATAATGATACCGGCTGATAAATCCCAGTGTGCCACAGGAATGCCAAAGGTAAGATTTGCACTGCCACCTCCACCACCGGTTCCAACACCCCAATACATACCGCCTCCGGCAAAATCCCAGGGTGTGGTTACAGCAGCTTGTAAACGGAGACCAAGATTTTCGTTAATAAAGATTTTTGCTCCCAATCCAAACTCTGTTGAAAAAAACCACTGACGATAATCTGTGGCACTTTTAGTCCAGTACCGCGATGTTCCGGCAGAGATCAATCCGAAAGGTTTGACTTTTTTATCGCCGAATTCATGCAAAAACCCAACCATATAATGCGCTGTACCGGTTTTGTGATCTGATGTGGATTGATCGGATGCATCAAGAAAGGAAACAGTTGGGTCGTTGCGCCTGTAACTGAGTCCAACATACGAAAAATCAGTAATCTGAACATCAAGTCTGCCTCCGTAAAGAAAGGCATTTTCAATATCATATGTGCCATAACCATTGTCAGCCTCACCACTAAAAGTATATCCTGCGAGAGGCGTTATTTCATAATATTGTGCAAAAAGCGAAGTTGCTGAAATCAGAAAAGCCACAATGGCGATAAATTTTTTCATTTCACTTGTTTTTATTATGTATTGGCCGAAGATAGAATTATTATCTACAACCCTCATATTAACCCCGAATATCGTACATTTTCGGAAATATCAATTTTTTTTTAAGATTAACAGCAGGTTTTTTCCTGATTCAGTGTCTTACACATAATTTTTCAGGAACGACAGTTTAGATGAACGAAACCGAGATCATACAAAAACTTCAGCAGGGCAACGAACCAGCATTTAAAGAGCTGGTTGAAACCTACCAGAAACTGGTGGTGAATACCTGTTTCGGGTTGGTGCAGAACACCGAAGATGCCGAAGATATTGCCCAAGAGGTTTTTATCGAAGTTTTTCGTTCCATCCAAAATTTCAGGGCCGATGCCAAACTGTCAACCTGGTTGTACCGGATTGCCGTAAACCGTTCGCTCAATCACATCCGCGATAACAAACGCAGCAAATGGTTTCAATCGTTTGATGATGTGGTAAAGGGGAAAACTCTTCTACTTAACCACTATGCAAGCGAAAATCTAGGTGCTGAACTCGAAAACATGCAACGTGCAACCATTTTGCACGAGGCCATAGGGTTGCTGCCCGAAAACCAGAAAACAGCCTTTACACTTAATAAGTACGAAGACCTTTCGTACAAAGAAATTGCTGAAATTATGGATACTTCGGTGGCATCGGTTGAGTCGCTCATTCACCGGGCAAAAACCGGTCTTCAGAAAAAACTGTACACCTGTTACAAAAAAAAGTGCTTTTAGCGCAAGTTATTTATTAATGTTGTGTCATATCAAAAAAAATAAAACAATGAATTGCAAGACTTTACATACGAAAATCATTTTCTTCACCGAGGGAAGTCTTCCTGCAAGGGAAATGGAAGAAATTAAGATTCATCTGGAAAATTGCAGCAATTGTGCCGCTTTTGCCAATGAAATGAAAAAGACACTTGCAGTAATCGAAAATGAAAACACGCCGCAGCTCAACCCGTTTTTTTACACCCGTGTAAAAGCCAGGCTTGAAAATCGGGTAGAAGAAGAAAAAGTTATCCGTCGCAGTCCAGTATTGGTAAGAATCCTGCAACCGGCAATGTTTTCGCTGCTGCTACTGGCTGGAATTTATACTGGTATAAAAATCGGGCAACCGGCAAAAATAAGTTCCGATGTTCCGGTTTTTTCCGAAAATGAGGTGGTTCCTTATTTTAATGAAATGGAAACCGAAGCAATTGAAAACTTTTTAATGGAATAATCATGGTAAAAACCACTACATATAAAACGTTTGTCTGGATCATCGTTATTCTGGTCGCAACCAACCTGTCGATGGGCATCACCTTCCTGATACATAAACAGCAGGATTTGAAAGCTGCAAAGCAAGCGCAGGAAACACCAATAGAAGTGCCAACGGAGCAGCGCACAAAATTTTTCAGGGAACAGCTGAACCTGGCACCCGAACAAGTTGACCAATTCAGGGAGCTGAACCGCAACTATAACCGCACTGTCTGGGAAATTACCAATAAACTGGAAGGATTAAGAGCCGGAATGGTGGACGAAATGGGCAAGTCCGCGGCCGACAGTCAACGGCTTGATGAAATAACCAAAGAAATCGGGGAGCTTCACACTCATTTGAAAAATGTCACTATCAATTACTATATGGGAATGAAAACAGCATGTAATGAAGAACAAAAGGAAAAGCTGAATGAAATATTCAGGTCGATGCTGAAACAAAACGAAGATGTAAAATTACCAGGAGGATATGGAAGAAGAGGTCGTGGATTCGGAAATAATAATTAATCATATTTATTCACAATTTAAATTTTTAATACAATGAAAACGAGTAAGTTAACAAATCTTGCGTGGGTAATCTTTGCCCTTGCAGTAACATCAACAACCCTTTCTGCACAGGGTTGGAGAAACGGAAAACAAGCTGGAAATGGACGAAACAACAACTGTATCAACCAGGTTTCGGGTTTAACCGGCGAACAGCAATCAAAAATTGATGGGCTGAATGAAACGCACCAGGCAAAAATGGGCGAACTGCGCATACAGCGCCAGTCAACCACTGACGCTATCGAAAAAAATGAGATTCGTACTACCATGTTGAAAAATGTAAAGGCGCACCGCGATGAAGTCAAATCGCTACTTACTACTGAACAACAAAAAGAATTCGACTCGTTGCAACAGCGCGGAAACTACGCTAACGATCGCGGACAGGGAAACTTTCAGGGTAGAGGCCAAGGACGCGGACAACAATTTATCGGAAACCAGAGATGCGGGGTACGAGGAAACCAAAATTTTGGCGGTCAAGGTTACGGCCGCGGATATCGCCAGAACCAGGGATGTTTCAGAAATTAAAACTTAAATACCCTTCGACTGCGCTCAGGGTGACAGTCACACTGAGCGCGGTTGAAGTCAGGTTCCACTTACAAAACAATAATGAAATCTAAACTGTAAAAAAGGAGATTTCTTAAAATCATATTATTCACAATTTAAACAACAAGTAAAATGAAAACAAGTAAATTATTTTTAGTTTTTGCAATTGCTCTTTTTGCATTTGCATCATGTTCAGAAGACATTAACAGTACAGAAACAGACAATGGTATTGCAGCAGAAATGGATGAAAAAAGTGCTGAAGTGGCTGCCCTCTGTGATTCCTGCGATTTCACTGGCACACTCACCGAAGCCGAAGTCGCTAGTTTAATGGGAATGCGCGAAGAAGAAAAATTCGCCCGTGAAGTTTATCTGGCAATGAATGCAAAATACAACTATCGCACTTTTGCCAACATTGCCAAAAGCGAAAATGCACACACAAGCGCAGTTTTGTATCTCATTAAAGGTTTTGGTTTAACCGACCCTTCGCCTGTGGCTGCAACAGAATTCAGCAACCCGCTGTTTACTGATTTGTATGCTCAACTTACCGAAAAAGGTTCTGCCAGCCTGGTGGAAGCATTAAAAGTAGGCGCATTTATCGAAGAATACGACATTGCCGATTTACAGCGCCACCTGGCCGAAACCGAAAATGCTTCAGTTGCAAAAGTATATGGAAATTTGCTCCGGGGTTCGAAATTTCACCTGAAAGCGTTTACCAACGCACTGAAAGTACAGGGCGCAACCTACACCCCAACTGTTTTAACAGTTGAAGAATACAACGAAATTATTGGAAATTAGTGTTTCGCAGATAGGGATTAGTTAGTATTGAAAAGTTGATGAATACCCCGGCAAGTCGCCGGGGTTTCATTTTTTAGCTTCAGCGGTTGTTCTGAAAAACATTTGAAAATCAATCATCATAAAATCAAACATAAATGAAACGTTTGCCACTACCCGATTTATTAAAAGGTCTTGCAGTTTTTTTGATTGTTCCGGTGCATATTCTCGAAACTTTTATCGACTACCCCGGCCGTGAAAGCTGGTTCGGAAAGGTTTTGCTTTTTTTGGGAGGACCGATTGCAGTACCTGTTTTTATGCTGGTTATGGGCTATTTTCTGGCCAAAAACCAGAAATCGTTTGCCACAAATTTTTTCAGGGGCATCAAAATTTTTATGGCTGGTTTGTTGCTGAACATCGGACTGAACTTTCATTTGTTACTGAAAATACAATTTGCCGGATGGCAACTAAACCCGTGGGAATACATTTTTGGCATCGATATTTTCTACTTTGCTGGCCTGGCAATCATTTTACTTTCGGTGCTGAAAACATTAAAATCCGGTCGTGAATGGATTGCATTGTTACTGGTTTTGGCAGTCACGGGAGCAACCTCGCTTGTAAATCAAAAGCTGTTGGTTCCTGAACGAAACTACATTTTCCCGTTTATTGGCGGAGCCTGGTCGTGGTCATATTTTCCATTGTTTCCCTAGCTGGCTTACCCGCTGGCAGGATTTGCATTTTTACATTTTGAGGAGAGACTTTTGGCTTTCATCAACAAGCAAAAGATCATTTCGGGCATCCTTTTTACCACAATTCTTGTACTTGTTTTGTACTTTGGAAAAAAAGGTTTTGAAATAACTACCGACCTTCCATCCTATTATCATCACACGTTTTTGTTCTCAATGTGGGCTTTTGGAGTTGTGATTTTATGGTCGGTGTTTTGGCAGTTTATGCTGAATAAATTTCCCAAAACCTACCTGGGAGAATTTTTTATGTGGCTCGGGAAAAACATCACCGTATTTTATATCATTCAATGGCTGATTATTGGGAATATTGCCACGTCTATTTTTCAAACAGAAACACTAACCAGTTTCCCGTTCAGGTTTGTGGGAATATTTGCGATTACAGTTTTAATAACCTGGCTTGTGGAAAGACTTATAAAGAAGCACATTAAACAAATCTGACCAATTGGATTGTCTTTGAAAGAGTGAAAAACTGTAATTATTGCCTTTGATTTTTGTAAATTTCAGAAATTATTGCCTTTGATTTTTGTAATTTATTGTGTAATATTGCCTTTGATTTTTATATTAAACAATGTATCTGACACGAAAAATCGACAAAGAATTACTCCTCTGGAAAGATGACAATGAAAGAAAACCATTACTTATCAGGGGTGCGAGGCAAGTAGGAAAGTCTTCGTCGGTTAGAAAACTTGGTGAGCATTTTGAGTATTTTTTAGAAATCAATTTTGAAGAAAATAAAAAGGTTCAATCACTGTTTGAAGGCGAATTAACACCACAACTGTTGTGTGAAAATTTGACAGTGATGTTTAATACAACAATTGAGCCCGAAAAAACACTGCTTTTCTTTGATGAAATTCAGGCTTGTATTCCGGCAATTTCTTCTCTCAGGTTTTTCTATGAAAAAATGTCTGGTTTGCATGTAATTGCAGCAGGGTCATTGCTTGAATTTGCCTTGTCGGAAATACCATCATTTGGAGTCGGACGGATTCGCTCAATATTTATGTATCCTTTATCTTTCGATGAGTTTCTTGATGGAATCGGCCAGGAAAAGCTGAAAGAAATGAAAAGCAGGGCAGATTCACGAAATCCATTGGTTTTGCCACTTCACGATAAACTTCTGAATTATCTGAAAAAGTTTCTTGTAATTGGAGGCATGCCCGAGGTGGTAAAAAAATATGCTGAAAAAAATGATTTAAAAGAGTGTCAGAAAGTTCTTGATGACCTGATAATTTCATTCCGTGCCGATTTTGCTAAGTATAAAAACAAAGTTCCGTCGCTTCGTATCAAAGAAGTTTTTGAATCCGTTGTTTTGCAGTCAGGTGGGAAATACACTTATAGCAAAGCTTCTCAGAGTCTGAATATACTTCAAATAAAAGAAGCTCTTGAATTGCTGATTATGGCCGGACTTGTAATTCCGGTAACACACACATCTGCAAATGGGATTCCACTGGGCGCAGGTGCAAATCCAAAAAAAAGGAAAATGTTGATTAACGATACCGGGTTATTTCAGCGATTGATGCAACTCGACATCTCAGAACTGCTTTTCAGCGATAATTTCGGATTAATCAATAAAGGAGGAATTGCCGAGCAGTTTATTGGTTTGGAAATTTTGAAAAACAGCTCCTGTTACCAGCAAAGCGAACTGTTTTATTGGCATCGGGAAGCACTAAACAGCAATGCTGAAATTGACTATCTCATTCAAAAACAAACCGAAATCATTCCCATTGAAGTAAAATCGGGAACAAAAGGTTCGATGAACAGCATGTTTCTGTTTTTAAAAGAAAAGAATGCAAAACATGGCTATCGTTTATCTATGGAAAATTTTGCTGAATTTGAAAACATTAAGGTTTACCCGCTTTATGCAGTAGCCAATATTCTGCCAAAGTAATTTACAATTGTTGCCAAACAACCAACTTTTTTGCAGGCGTTTTTGTGTTTCCGTATTCAATAAAATAATGATAAACACCACTTTGATAACGACTCCCATCAAGCATCAAATGGTCGGTGTGGCAGTCAACCACAAAATGTTTCACCTGTTTACCTGAATTGTCGATGAGGTGCAGCGTTGCCTGGTTGATATTTTCAGGCAAAATTTATGCAACTTTCAACGACTGGCTGGCAGGATTTGCATTTTTACATTTTGAGGAGAGACTTTTGGCTTTTATCAACCGTCAAAAAACCGTTTCGGGCATCCTTTTTACCACGACTCTTGTACTTGATTTGTATTTTGGAAAAAAAGGTTTTGAAATAACTACCGACCTTCCATCCTATTATCATCACACGTTTTTGTTCTCAATGTGGGCTTTTGGAGTTGTGATTTTATGGTCGGTGTTTTGGCAGTTTATGCTGAATAAATTTCCCAAAACCTACCTGGGAGAATTTTTTATGTGGCTCGGGAAAAACATCACCGTATTTTATATCATTCAATGGCTGATTATTGGGAATATTGCCACGTCTATTTTTCAAACAGAAACACTAACCAGTTTCCCGTTCAGGTTTGTGGGAATATTTGCGATTACAGTTTTAATAACCTGGCTTGTGGAAAGACTTATAAAGAAGCACATTAAACAAATCTGACATACAGATTTCATTTAATGAACATTTAATGTTGTTGAACTAAACCTCACTAGCGTTCGGTGGTTTTTTAGGCCACCGAAAACCAG
>DYSZ01000128.1 GCA_020726265.1 Draconibacterium orientale | reverse complement strand
CATCAGAAAAGCGCACGAATCGCGAAAGGCGGTTTATGGGATTTGCGGTGGTTTCCAGATGATGGGAAACTGGATTAACGACCCGAAACGTGTGGAGGGAAACGTCAGCCGGATTCCGGGGCTGGGTATTTTGCCTGTCGAAACCACGCTCACAACTGAAAAAGTGACTGAACAATGCAGCTTTGTTTTTCAGCAAAATAACCTGGCCGGAAAAGGTTATGAAATTCACATGGGCGAAACGGTGGCAGAAGATAAAAGTCCGCTTTGCCTTGTCGATGGCGGAAAAGAGGATGGCTGTTTTCTCAACCCGAAAACCTGGGGAACCTACATTCACGGCATTTTCGACAATATTGAAATTGTAAATGCTGTGCTGGCAGCATCGGGAGAGAAAGCTTCCTCCAAACTTGATTTCAGGCAGTTTAAAGAGGAACAGTATGATAAACTGGCAGCGCTGGTGCGGGCTAACGTTGACCTTGAATATATTTACAAATCAATGGAATGATGGAAAGCTGCCACGGTAACGACAAATACAATTACAACGGGAAAATCGCTGCCGATTTCAGTTCGAATGTGTGGTGCCGTCCGATGCCGCCATTTTTCTTTTCAGAGTTACAAAAAATGCTTGTTGCCATTGCTGATTATCCGCATCCTCATGCAAATGACCTGACTGCGTTTCTAACTGATTTTCACCAATTAGAACAGGAAAATGTTTTTGTTACCAATGGTTCTGTTGAAGGAATATTTTTGTTAGCACAGGCTTTTGCTGGGGAAAAATCGGCAATTATTTATCCCTGTTTTTCAGAATACGACATGGCTTGTGCGAGATTTGACCATCAGCTCAGCTTTTTTCCAAACCATCAGTTTTTGTCAGTCAATTTTAATGCACAGAATTTGGTTTGGCTGGGAAACCCGAATAACCCCGACGGGAAGACTTTTTCTGTTTCTGAAATTGAAAACCTGCTGACTGCAAATCCTTCGGTTTTGTTTATCATCGACGAGGCGTTTGACCATTTGTGTGTTGGTTTTGAATCGTCGGTGCAATTATTGAAAAGATTTGAAAATCTGGTGATTATCCGTTCGTTTACCAAAGCTTTTGCCATTCCAGGGCTGCGACTGGGGTATGTTCTTGCTCCTGCCCGGATAATCGATAAAATAAAGAAAGTCAGTATTCCGTGGTCGGTAAATTCGCTGGCAATCAGCGCCGGAAAAATAATTTTGAAAAATTACAATGCTTTTCTGCCCGATATGAGTGAACTGAAAAAACTGGCTGGTTATCTTTTGTCAGGTCTTGCCAGGTTTCCGCAACTTTCTGTAACTCCGTCGGGTTGTAATTTTTTCCTTGTGAAAATGGAAAACAGATCAGCTTCAGAGTTAAAACAATATCTCGCGATTCAGCACCGGATTTTAATTCGCGATGCCAGTAATTTTCGTGGTCTCGATGAAACTTATTTCCGGTTATCGGTTCAGCCTGAAGAAAGTGTTGACAACCTGGTACATGCACTGAAACTCTTTTTTAAATGAATCATCCTGAAATCGTCATTCCGCTGATTTGTGGTTTTGCTGCCGATGTTTTTATTGGAGACCCACACTGGCTGCCGCATCCGGTGAGGCTTTTCGGTCGGCTTATTTCGGTTGGGGAAAAATGGCTGAACAAAGGAAATCACCAGAAACTGAAAGGCGCAATCATGACGGTGGCGCTTGTTTCAGCGGTTTTCTTTTTCCTGTTTGTTTCGCTGAAAGTAATTTCTGCCAGTTTTATGTTGTGGGCAATTGTTGCTTCGGTGTTTGTTTTTTACGGGTTGGCCAATCATTCGCTGATTAAAGAATCGCTGCTGGTATTAAAAGCGCTGAAAAAGGAAGGTATTGAGGCTGGCAGAAAACGGTTGAGTTTTATTGTTGGCCGCGACACCGTTACTTTAAACGAAAACCAGGTGCGCACGGCAGTTCTCGAAACACTTGCCGAAAACCTGAGCGACGGTGTGATTGCCCCGCTGTTTTTTTATGCAGTTGGCGGGGTTCCGGCAATGCTGGCTTACAAAATGGTGAATACCCTCGATTCGATGATTGGCTATAAAAATGAGCGGTACAAAGATTTTGGCTGGTTTGCCGCCCGCCTCGACGATGTTTTGAATTTTCTTCCTGCAAGAATAACCTCCTTTCTGATGGTTTTTGTCACTTTCAGTTGGCGCGGATTGAAATTCACTTTTAAGTACGGTCGGCAACATGCAAGTCCGAATTCAGGCTACCCGGAAGCGGCGCTGGCGGGAATTTTAAATTGTCGGCTGGGTGGCCCCAATTATTATTCGGGCAAACTGGTGGTTAAACCTTATATTGGTGATAATAACAGAACTGTTTCTGATACTGATGTTTATAAAGCTTGTGTAATCAACTTTGCTTCAGTCATCTTTTTTATTTTGCTGATAGTTATTGTTACTTCAGTTTTTCCTTAAAGAAATCCACTGTCCGTTTCCAGGCTATCTTGAAAAGAATCAATCAGATTTGAAATTTCGTTTTTTATCGGTTTTTGGTTAAGATGTTAATGACTTTTTTTGCTGAATGGGATAAAATATCCCATATGAATGAAACGTGTACTTTATTTTGTATTTTTGGTACAAATAATAAAAACGTGGGACAACAAACACCTTATCGTTTACTTACAAATTTTCCTCCTGAAAGGGGAAAAATAGAAACCATAAATATTTTAAGAGCAGCAAATAAAGCTACTGCAGCATTGGCTGAGTTAAAGGGAATCGGTAAAACCTTGCCCAACCAATTGATGTTGATAAATGCCATTGTTCTGAAAGAAGCAAAAGGGAGTTCAGAAATTGAAAACATCATAACAACCCACGACGAACTGTATAAAGCACTGGCAATAAACAGTTTGAACACTACGCTTGCAACAAAAGAAGTTGTGAATTACCGGAAGGCGATGTTTACCGGATTCGATTTTGTAAAACAACAGGGATTTCTGAGATTCGGTGATATTTTGCTTATACAACAAGAGCTTACAGGAAATAATGCGGGTATCAGAACGATGCCCGGGACTGTTTTGAAAAACGATTTAACAGGAGAAACAGTTTATACTCCTCCTCAGGATAAACAGGAAATTCTTGATTTATTATCAGGTTTTATTGATTACTTCAATACGCCTTCAACCGAAATTTCACCTTTGATAAACCTGGCAATCCTGCATCACCAGTTTGAAAGTATTCACCCCTTTTATGACGGAAATGGCAGGACAGGACGAATTCTGAATATTCTCTATCTTATTCTGAATGGATTAATGGAAATTCCGATTTTGTATTTAAGCTCCTATATAATTGAAAATAAACCTGATTATTACAAATTACTAAACCTGACTAATAAGCATGATGATTGGGAAGATTGGATTTTGTATATGTTGAAAGCTGTTGAAGTAACGTCGCTTCAGACAATTGAAAAGATATCAGCTATCAAAAATCTGTTAGGTAAAACAATCGAAAAAGTCCAGGTAGAGTCACCAAAAATATACAGAAAAGAGCTTGTTGAATTACTTTTTGAGCAACCCTATTCAAAAATTGAATTTGTTGTGAATCAACTGAAAGTAGAGAGGAAAGCAGCTTCGCGTTATTTGCAGGAACTGGAAAGAATCGGGGTGCTTGAATCGCAAAAAGTAGGTCGCGAAACTTTGTATATTAACAAAGAGCTGTTTGAACTTCTGAAAAAATAAAGATTGAATTTAACGGATGCAGAATCCATTAAAAAATATCCGCCTTGTTGCTACTGACCTTGATGGTACGTTTCTGAAAAACGATCACTCCATCAGTAGCAAAAACCTTGAAGCGCTTGATTTGCTTGGTGAAAAAGAAATCATTCGTGTGGCGGCAACTGGCCGGAATATGAAAAAAGTGCACGATGTACTGGTTCCCGGAACTCCCTTCGATTTTATTGTGTATTCGTCGGGCGCCGGTGTTTATAACTGGCAAAACCAGCAACACATTTTTAGCCGGAATTTGTCAGAATCATCGGTACAAAAACTGCTTCGTTATTTTATTGGCGAACGGGTAAACTTTCATGCTTTTTTCCCGACTCCCGAAAACCACCTGCACTGGTATTTCAGGGGTGAAAACCCGTGTGAGGAGTTTGAGCGCTATTTCAGTTACAACCAGGCTTTTGCGTACGAATTGGATATAAATAACCTGCCTGAAACCGAAATGTGCCAGTTTCTGATAATCATTCCTGAAAATGAGGAGCGTTTTGCAAAACTGAAATCGGATATCGAAGCGGTTTGCCCCGATATCAGGGTGATTCGCGCTTCGTCGCCCATCACAAAAGGGTACATCTGGGCCGAGGTTTTTCATCATTCAGTTTCAAAAGGAAACGGTATAAAACACATTTGCGAATTGCAGGGAATCGATGCTGACGAGACATTAGGAATTGGCAACGATTACAATGACTTTGATTTGCTTGAATTTACCCGTCATTCGTTTCTTACTGAAAATGCACCGTACGAAATCAAACATTTGTACCCGAACACACCCTCAAACGAAGAGGATGCTTTTGCACACGCCGTTCAACCATTACTCTTGTAATTTATTGTAATTTTCGCCGGAAACATTTTACCAATTGAAAAATTAACAAAACACATAAATCATGAAATTTATTCTGAGTACAATTTTCATTCTCGGTGCAGTAATACTTTCTGCACAAAACAATTTCGATTTAAAAAGTACAATTCCGCAGGACCCGAAAGTTAGTAAAGGCGTTCTTCCGAACGGAATGACCTACTATGTGCGGGCTAATGAAACTCCCAAAAACAGGGCAGAACTGTTTCTTGTGGTTAAAGCCGGTTCTATCGACGAAGACGAAGACCAGCAGGGACTGGCGCATTTCTGCGAGCACATGTCGTTTAACGGAACCAAAAACTTTCCGAAACATGATCTGATCAGCTATTTTGAGTCGATAGGGATGGAGTTTGGCCCCGAAATTAACGCTTACACCAGTTTCGACGAAACGGTTTATATGTTGAAAGTGCCGCTTGATTCGGCTGAATACATAGAAAAAGGGTTGCAGGTTTTATACGACTGGGCCTGTCAGAATACTGATTCTGACGAGGAAATCAACAACGAACGCGGAATTATTCACGAAGAATACCGGGGTGGCCGCGATGCCAACTACCGGATGCAAATGAAATGGCTCCCTGTTTTTCTTCACAAATCAAAATATGCCGAACGGTTGCCCATTGGTAAGATGGAAATTGTGGATAATTGTCCGCCCGAAGCGCTGCGCCGTTTTCGTGCCGACTGGTACCGGCCCGATTTGCAGGCAGTGGTTGTTGTAGGCGATTTCGACCAGCAGAAAATGGTTGAAACAGTAAAACAAAAATTCTCGCAAATTCCGGCAGCTAAAAACCCGCGGCCAAAAAAATATTTCGATATTCCCGACCACAAAGAAACACTGGTGAGCATTGTTACCGACAAGGAAGCGCAGTACCCGATTACCTACATGTTGTACAAACACCCGCTTGTAAAATCGAAAACATTGGCAGATTACCGCGAATCGATTAAGGAAAACCTGTACAACGCAATGATTAATACCCGGCTTTCCGAAAAATTGCAACAACCAGAACCTCCTTTTTTGATGGCGCAAACTTCTTATTCTGAACTTTTTGGGCCGAAAAGTGCCTATGTTTCGATTGCAGTTGCACAAAGCAACAAAATTGTCGATGGGCTGAAATCTGTTTTAATTGAAAACGAACGGGTCAGAAAACATGGCTTTACCGAAACTGAACTCGAACGCCAGAAAACAGCTTTGCTGAATGGAATGGAAAAGGCTTACAACGAACGGAATAACCAGAAATCGGTCAATTATGCCGAAGAGTACAAACGTAACTTTCTGATGACGGAAGAACCATTTCCGGGTATTGAAAATGAATATGAATACTATAAAACTTTTTTACCAACTATTTCAGTAGCTGAAGTTAATGAGCTGGCAACCAAATGGATTACACCTGATAATCGCGTTGTGGTGGTTGCAGCCCCTGAAAAGGAAGATGTGAAAGTGCCGGTTGAAACTGAGATAAAAGGTATTCTTGATGAAGTTGAAAAAACAGAGATCGAACCTTACAAAGATGCTGTCTCGAATGTTCCGCTGGTTGAGTATGAACCGGTTGGCAGCAAGGTAAAATCGGAAACGAAGATAGAAAAAGTGGATGCCCTGGAGTGGCAACTTGAAAACGGCGCCACAGTTGTGGTCAAGAAAACCGATTTCAAGGAAGACGAGATTTTATTTAATGCCTGGAGCCCGGGTGGCAATTCGTTGTATGAAAACAAAGATGATATTTCGGCTGAACTGACAACTGAGGTGATGAAAATGAGTGGTATTGCGGGTTTCGATAAAATCACACTCGACAAAATGCTTTCAGACAAGGTATTTAATCTTTCACCCAATATCAGCGAATTACGGGAAGGATTTTCGGGTGGCTCGTCAGTAAAAGACATTGAAACACTTTTACAGATGGTTTATTTATATTTTACCGAACCCCGTTTCGATGCAAAAAGTTACCAGAGCCTGATGACACGATACGCCGGAATGCTTGAAAACAAAGCCGTTTCGCCGGAAGCAGCCTTTGAGGATACATTGAGTTTTACACTGGCAAATTACCACGAACGCGAGCGTCCGATGACAAAAGACCTGCTTCAGGAAACTGATTTTAAACGTATTCAGCAAATCGCAAAAGAGCGGTTTAAAAATGCTGCCGACTTTAAATTCTTTTTTGTGGGCAACATTGATGCAGAAAAACTAAAACCGCTGGTTGAAAAGTACATTGGCGGTATTCCATCGTCGGGTGCTCCCGAAAACTGGGTTGACCTTGGCATAGAAAAACCCGTTGGTGTGGTTGATAAAGTGGTAAAACGAGGACAGGAAGACAAAAGTACACAGTACATTGTTTTTCATGGCGATTTTGATTACAGCGGACAAAACCAAGTGCAGCTCGATGCTGTTTCTAAGATACTTACAACTCGTTTACTGGAAGTGATTCGCGAAGATAAAAGCAGCGTGTATTCCATCGGTGCCTATCAGTCTTCTTCAAAATTTCCTGATGCAGAATATGCTGTAACTGTTGCTTACGGAACTGCTCCCAAAAAACTGGAAGAGTTGAAAAAAGCGGTTTTCGATATTATTGCTGAATACCAGAAAAATGGCCCGTCGGCTGAAGAACTGGCAAAAGCACAGGAGAAAATGTACCGCGAAAGAGAAGTTGCCTTGCGCGAAAACGGTTTCTGGGTTAGCATTCTCAGCAATACTTATTTTCTGAAAAACGGTGATTTTTCGGAATATGGAAATTACAATGAACTGGTGAAAAACCTGACAACAAAATCAACACAAAAAGCATTTGGCGATTATTTCGATTTTAAAAACTATGTTAGTGTGGCACTTGCACCTGAGAAATAGAAATATTTAAATACCACTGAAAAGCCTGAATTTGAAAAAGTTCAGGCTTTTTTGTTTGCAGATTGACTTCATTCAAACTTTTGGCGTATTTTAAGGCTGAAAAACTTAATCTGAACTATCCGTTATGAAACAATCTGCCGTTATTATGCTGTTTTGTTTTTTCGCCCTTTTCTCGTGTAAAAACAATAATCATATTACCAAAATCGATTTGTCGGGAACTTGGAATTATCAGCTTGATTCGCTGGATCAAGGAGTTGCTGAAAGCTGGTTTTCAAAAGAACTGAGTGGCCAGCTTCAATTGCCGGGGTCGCTGGCAAGCAATGGAATTGGTAATTCCGCCGGTATGAATACCCCGTGGACGGGGCAGATTGTTGACAGTTCGTTTTTTAAAGATCCGGAATATGCAAAATATCGCGAACCTGGAAATTTTAAAGTGCCGTTTTGGCTACAATCGGAAAAGTATTACAAAGGTGCAGCCTGGTATCAAAAAGAAATTGAAATTACGGAAAGCTGGAACGGACAGGAAATCGAATTATTCCTTGAGCGCTGTCACTGGGAAAGTCGTGTTTGGGTGAATGAAAAAGAAGCCGGAATGAAGAATTCATTGGGTACTCCGCATGTTTACAATCTTTCAGGTTTGCTGAAACCAGGCAAAAACCTGCTCACGGTTTGTGTCGATAATCGTGTTAAAGATTTCGACCCAGGAATCAACTCGCACAGCATTTCAGACCACACACAAACCAACTGGAACGGCATTGTGGGGAAAATATATATTGAGGCAAAACCGGCTGTAAATATTCAGCACATCAGTGTTTATCCCGATATTCAGAAAAACAAAGTTCAGGCCGGAATCAAAATTAAAAATAATGGTGAGGCTGGAAAAGTAAAACTTGAAATCAATATTTCAGGGCCTTCAATTCCTGAAAAGCAAATGATTGATTTCGATTTAAAAACCGGAGAAAATAACGTGGATGTTTTTGTTCAGATGGGTGAAAATATAAAGCTTTGGAATGAATTTCATCCTGAGATTTATACAATGACTGTGGTTTTGAATGGCGAGAATATTGAATCTGATACACTGAAAACCACATTCGGAATGCGTGAAATAACCACTTTCAATCGGCAGATTCTTGTTAACAGCAATCCTGTTTTTTTGCGCGGAACGCTCGAATGTGCCATCTTTCCAAAAACCGGATTTCCACCAACCGATACCCTTGAATGGGGCAGGATTTTCAGCATTTGCCGTGCACACGGATTGAATCACCTGCGATTTCATTCATGGTGTCCGCCAGAAGCAGCATTTGCTGCCGCTGACAAAGCCGGATTTTATCTTCAGGTTGAATGTTCATCGTGGTCAAATCAATCCACAAATCTGGGTAGTGGAAAACCTTTCGACAAATATTTGTATGACGAAAGTGAAAGAATGATTGAAGCTTATGGAAATCACCCGTCGTTTTGTATGATGGCTTACGGAAATGAGCCAGGCGGTTCAAACTACAAAGCTTTTCTGGGCGAATTTGTCGGCTACTGGAAACAAAAGGACAATCGCCGTATTTATGTTTCGGCAGCAGGCTGGCCCGACCTTGAAATAAACGATTACCTGAGTAATCCAAACCCGCGGATTCAGGGTTGGGGCGAAGAGCTGAAAAGCATCATCAATGCACTGCCGCCAACCAACGATTACGACTGGAGCCAGCGGATTTCCGGATTTACCCAGCCGGTTGTAAGCCACGAAATAGGGCAGTGGTGTGTTTATCCCGATTTTAAGGAGGTTGAAAAATACGATGGCGTTGTTCGTGCCCGGAATTTTGAAATTTTCAGGGAATCATTAACCGAAAACGGAATGATTCAGTTGGCTGACAGTTTTTTGAAAGCTTCGGGAAAATTACAGGCACTTTGTTATAAAGCTGATATTGAAGCAGCTTTAAGAACCGAAGGTTTTGGCGGGTTCCAGTTGTTAGACCTGCACGATTTTCCGGGACAGGGCACTGCGTTGGTGGGCGTTCTGAATCCATTCTGGGAAGAAAAAGGGTACATTTCGCCTGAAGAATACAGTCGTTTTTGTAACTCCACAGTTCCACTTGTAAGAATGAATAAGTTTATCTGGCTGAATAATGAGACTTTAAAAGTAGCAGTAGAAGTGGCGCATTTTGGTGAAACGACTTTTGAGAATTGCTCTCCAGAGTGGAAAATCACCGACAAAACAGGAACAGTAATTCAGGAAGGAAAATTGAATCAATCCAATATTCAGAATGGAAAGCTTTCTAAACTGGGTGAAATATCTGTTCCGCTTCAGTTTGCCGAAAAACCACAAAAGCTGGTAATAGAGGTAAACATCGATAAGTATTTCAATCAATGGGATTTTTGGGTTTATCCTGTAGAAAAACAACCTGTTGCTGGTGCTGATAAAATTATTGTCGCACAAAAAGTCAATGATAATGTTAAAAAACACCTCGAAAACGGAGGAACGGTATTGCTAACATTGAAAAAGGGATCGCTTTCACCCAAAGCCGGTGGTGCAATTAAAACTGGTTTTTCAAGTATTTTCTGGAATACAGCCTGGACAGGCGGACAAGGACCGCACACTTTAGGAGTTTTGGTTAATCCTGAACATCCAATGTTTTCAGAATTTCCGACTGAATATTATAGCAACTGGCAATGGTGGGATGCCATGAACCAGGGGCAAGCCATGAATTTGGCAGCAATTGATCCCAAAATCCAACCTCTTGTTCGTGTAATTGATGACTGGTTTACCAACCGCCCATTGGCACTGGCTTTTGAAGTTAAAGTTGGCACTGGGAAAATAGTTGTTTGCAGCATCGATTTAGTATCCGACTTGCAAAAAAGGCCGGAAGCGCAACAACTTTTATATAGCATTCAGAAATATATGGTCAGCACAGCATTTGATCCTGAGTTGGAAGTTGGCTTTGACTCTTTGGTAAGGCTTTTTTAGCTGTTAGGTATAAATGGAAAAACGCTGAAAGTTTTATTTTCAGCGTTTTTTGTGCACCCAAGCGGAGAGGTATCGAACTTTTTGCTTGAAGATTTTGAGGCTGTGACGAAGTTTATGAGTACTGATGCGCAAAAAAAAATCAAATTATGAATTTACTTAACCTATATAATCGCCTTAAGCACGCACTCGCTATTTAATAGCACAGCTGGTAATTTCTAAAACGAATTTACCAGTTTATGCGTATCCACCCCAGCGCAACCATCTTTTGGAAGGATTAGCGTTGTATAGCTTTGC
>DYSZ01000300.1 GCA_020726265.1 Draconibacterium orientale | reverse complement strand
TTAACCCATTTTGCAGCTAAACAGTTATAATGTGCTTGTTTTGAATGGGAAGCGGGAGTTGGGATCAAGTTTTGAGCACTACAGATTTTTTGCGGATGAAGGGAGCGGATTTGTACTGTAAGGCATCGTATATTTGCTTTGCTTTGGGTTCTGGCTCGGAACATCTGCGGACAACGATGAACTCATCCTGCTTATTCTGAGCAATGGTTGTTACACACTTTTGGGTATTCATTATCCGGACAAGCTCACTCCAGCAGCTTGTGATATTTTTCTGTTTTAGCTGGTAGCGGATGGTGTTTACAAGACCATAGGCCAATAATCCCAAATTTAGATGTGCCAAAGTCGAGTCATCGTTTTGATGAAAGATTGGACGAAGGTCGAGGTCGGTTTTCAGAACACGAAAAGTATATTCTATTTCGCGGATAATATTGTAAAACATCCACACCATTGTTTCATCAGGATTGGTGAGGGATGTTCGCAGAAAGTAAATGCCGCTGTTCAGGTCGGGGTCGGTGGCTGGTTTTATGATCCATTTTAGCGATGTTACAATATTGGCTTCGCTGGTTTGAACATCAATCTGGTAAAACCTGTGGATGGATGGGTATTTTTGTTTGAGACGACCGATGCGTTCATATACTTTTTCTGATAGTTTTACGCCTCCTTTTTTGTGTAAACTGTTTTCGATTTTGGCGAGTCCTTCTTCAAAACGGTCTTTGAAGCGGCTGTTCATCGAACTTTCTTTGATGCCTTTGGCCTGGCTTTTTACGCGAAGGTAGTAGTCGGTTGAGTGTGCTGTGTTTACTTTGCAAAGTTCGATGGGCTGCTTCTTTTTGTCGGTGATGGTCACACATTTGTTGCCTGCTTCGATGGCGTAATCTTTAATGGTGGCGCGCGAAACACATAGATAGTCGTAGCCTTTTTCGAGGATTAGTTTCAGGTTTTCATCCGTTGCTATTCCGGCATCTATTACTACCAGGGCACGTTTTTCTGTTAAAGAAGTGGCCAGACGAAGTTTTTCGATCATGTCAGCCAGTGTTTTGCAGTCGGCTTTATTGCCTTCGTATATTGTGGAGTATTTGATAAAACCTTCGGGATTTATCACTACCGCCAGAACTACCAAACGGGCATCGCTGCGTTTTTCCTTGCTTCTGCCAAAACGGGCTAGCTGGCTGTGACGTTTTGTGCCTTCAAAGTAGGTGTTGGTTAAATCGTACAGGATGATCTTATCTTGTAAATCGAAAAGTTCGTTCGTCTTTTTCGACAGGTATTGTTCCAACGATTCTTTTTCGGCATACAGGGCGTGGCTTATTGAATACAACCGGTCTTTCGTGATTTTTTTGACATCGTAACCTGTAATCTCACATACGGCAGAGTTTTCACGTATCCATCGACTGGTTTGGTACTCCGATGCAGGATATACTGCACGGCTTATGAGATGGGTTAGTGCCAACGCTGTTTTATCCGGCGACCATCCTTTACTTTCGAGAAAACTATCCATCTTCAATTGCTTCAAACTTTGGTAGCATAACCACTCGGGACCCATTTCACGCACATCTTTGTTGCGGATGGTGTTGATGTCGATGGTTTGCCAATTTTTGGCCGTGTTGGTTTTTAATGGTGCGTCTATTCGTTTTTCTTTTGAAAGCTGTTGATAAAACTGCTCAATATATGATTCTATAATAGGGTCAGTTTCTTCCGCAAACAGTTTGTTGTTAAGCCCTTCAACCCGAAGGTTCAATCCTTTTTGAATCAGGTTTAGCTGAGCGGCAGATAGTTCGTCCAAAAATCCTGCGGCAAGCATCTGGCGATGGCAAATTCTATCGTTTATATTACGATAACTTTCTATCAACCGGTAGTAGCCCGAAAGCTTACCGGTTTTTGGATTGACTCGCATACTTGACCTGAAAT
>DYSZ01000299.1 GCA_020726265.1 Draconibacterium orientale | reverse complement strand
CTTTTGCCCCTTTCCCCGATTAAGCAGAAAAAAGCGATGGGAACAGATATGCAAACTCAAACGGAAAATATTTCCGGGATTGTTCATTTCATCCGGGGTGAAAAAGCAATCCTCGTAAATATCGCCATCATGCGTGCTTTCGTTCAGCTCAGAAAATTCATTGAAACCAATAAAGAACTGGTGGTATACTGCATCTTACAAAAAATGCAAAGCATTTTTATGTTAGATGCAGTTATGCCGGTAGGAACAGGAGCTCAGTACTTGCAACCCTGTTGCGGACCGGTATAAAAATCGGGGAACTTGAAAAAATGGTGTCCGGGCATGATGAAAACATCTGGTTGATCTTCGAAACGATCGGGCAGTTGATCGAAAAGAAAAATGAACTAAGGACACCGGTTGGATAGCCTGGTAAATTGTCAGGAAGAAAATAAAGAATGTTGTATATTTGTACAAAAGGAAATAATGAATGACAGAGTAAAATACTGGGTTGATCTGTCGGATTATGACTATGAAACGGCGGAGGCGATGCTTGTCAGCGGAAGATACCTGTATGTTGGGTTCATGTGCCATTCAACGATCGAAAAGATATTGAAAGCTTCATTCAGTCTAAAAAATCAGGAATCGGCACCCTATTCGCACAGCCTTTCGTACCTGGCGAAAAAAGCCGGTGTTTACGACCATTTCCCTGTTGAGTTTAAGGATTTTCTTGATGTTCTGGAACCGCTGAATATTGAAGCAAGATATCCGTCCCATAAGGAGAAGCTGATACAAAGCCTGACCCGGTTAAAATGTGAAGAGTTATTGATAAACACCAGAGAATTGCACCAATGGATAAAAGCGAGGTTATAAAAAAGTTAAAGCGCTATAAATTATTGGTATCGGAACATTTCGATATTGACAGCCTGGTTCTGTTTGGTTCTTATGCAAAAGGCAATCAGAACGATGACAGTGACATAGATGTTGCGGTAGTCGTCAATTCCCTGGATAAAGATTATTTTACCTATGCCCCGCTTCTTTGGAAATTACGGAGGGAAATCGATGACAGGATTGAACCTGTTTTAATGGAGAAAGAGCGGGATGACAGTGGTTTTTTACAGGAAATTTTAAAAACCGGATTGATCATTCAATAATCCGGATCAGTCACTTCCTGAAAAAAGAGATGTCAGGCTCGCCTGTTCTCCAGTTGTTTCAAAGTTTCAAAGTTTACTCACATGAATGTTTATTTATAGTGGTGTTCGTGATTGCTTCGCAATTCAGGGTTTCAATGTTGGGGCTGTTCATCTTTGATTTTTTTTATTCCCCCGTATTACTTTTTGCCCTTTTCCCCGATTAAGCTGAAAAATGTTTGCGATGAAATTAAACGATCGTTCGGGGGAATACAGGGAGTTTTTTGCTGAAATCAGGCAAAAAATCCGTGATGCGCAATACAAGGCGCTGAAGGCTGTGAACAAGGAGCTGATAAATCTTTACTGGGATATCGGGAAAATGATCGTGGAACGACAAAAAAAGCTCGGTTGGGGAAAGTCGGTGGTGGAAAAACTTTCCGTTGATCTGCAAAGTGAGTTTCACGGAATCAGTGGATTTTCATATGCTAATTTATGGAGGATGAGGTTATTTTATAATACGTATCAGAACAATGAAAAACTCGCACCATTGGTGCGAGAAATAAGTTGGTCGCACAATATCATCATTTTTGAGAAATGCAAAACGGAGGAGGAAAAGGAGTTTTATTTGTCAAGCATTATGAACAGCAACTTGTCAAAACAATTTCTTCTTCAACAGATAGCAGGACAAACCTATCAGAAATACCTTCACAACCAAACGAATTTTGACAATGCCCTTCCTGAAAACCGGCGAAACCTGGCGAAAGTGGCAGTCAAAGACGAATATACGTTTGATTTCCTTCACCTTGGAG
>DYSZ01000127.1 GCA_020726265.1 Draconibacterium orientale | reverse complement strand
TTAATATAGCCCTATCTTATTGAATTGAAAAAGGGTTTCTTAACCGGTAATAGTAATTCAAATGAATTGAACAGGCTGTTTCAATAAGTATAAGACAAAGGAGAACTACTTAAGAATAAATCAAAAATGGTGTTCGGTTTTTTTCCTGATTGTTGTGTTAACGTGCACTGTAAAGGGTAAGGGGATACAAGATTTGTTGGTTACTGACAAGGAGCAACAATTTATCATCAAAACGGCTATCGAATTCCTCGACAGTTTGGCGGTAACTGTAACAGCCACTTTTTGTGAGCGCAGTGCTGGTGAAATTCACGATTTTTATTCCGAAGGAGATTACTGGTGGCCAGACCCGCAGAATCCCGACGAACCTTATATTCAGAAAGACGGACAAACAAATCTTGCTAATTTTGTGGCGCACCGGCTGGCAATGATACGATTCAGCCGGATTGTGGGAATGCAGACTTCAGCATTTCTGTTAACCGGCGATAAAAAGTTTGCGGAGGCAACACAAAAACATCTCGAAGCCTGGTTTATCAATCCCGAAACCCGCATGAACCCAAGCCTTTTGTATGTGCAGGCTATCAAAGGGCGTTTCACTGGCCGCGGAATCGGGATTATCGACGCCGTTCATTTAATTGAGGTAGCGCGTTCTGTGGAGATTCTGGAACAAAATCAGGCTATTTCTCCTGAAATTTTAGTTGATGTAAAAAGCTGGTTTTGCGAACTCGTCAACTGGCTCACAACTCACCCTTACGGAATCGACGAAATGAATGCCAAAAACAACCACGGAACCTGCTGGCTGATGCAAACTGCCATATTTACAAGGCTGGCAGGAAACTAAAAGGTACTTGATTTTTGCCGCGACCGTTTTAAAACGGTTTTACTTCCCACACAAATGGCGCCCGATGGTTCTTTCCCACTGGAGCTGAAACGCACAAAACCATACGGATATTCGCTTTTCAACCTCGATGCATTTTTTACCACTGCCAAAATTCTTTCAACTCCGCGGGAAAACCTTTTCAATTTTACCACACCCGAAGGATTGAACCTGAGTAAAGGAGCGGAATTTCTGTTTCCGTTTGTTGCCAACAAATCGAAATGGCCGTACCCTCCCGATGTAATGTATTTTGACGAATGGCCGGTTCGCCACCCGTTTTTGCTTTTCGCGGGAGTGGCGTACAATAACAAGGAATATTTTCAGCTTTGGAAAAAACTCGACGGATATCCGTCAACCCCGGAAGTAATCCGCAATCTTCCCATCCGGAATCCGCTGCTTTGGCTGCTTGAAAAACCGGTGAAATAAAATTTCCATTCAAAAAAATAAATGAATATTAGCAACCTGAATTTTCAATTTTAGAAATGTACTTAAAGCGGATATTTATTTTACTGATTGTGACTGTTGCAATGCTGTTTGTTTCGTGCAGCAAAAAACAAATTCCGGTTTCATCAAAAAAATACAGTGCGGCCGCAGCCAGTGCCGAAATGCAGACATTTGCAAAAGGAGGCATTGAACGCGACTTAAAAACCGGCAGAAAAAAGCCAAAGAAGATTATCAAAACTGCTGAAAAATATCTCGGAACACCGCATTGCATGGGTGGGACTACCAAAAAATGCCTCGATTGTTCGGGTCTCACCTATATTTCGTTTGCAAAAAATAAAATCGAAATTCCACGCAACTCGCAGGAACAGGCGCGTTATGGTCAGCTGATATTTGACAGGAACGAATTAAAACGCGGCGACCTTGTGTTCTTTACCAAATCATATAAAACCCACGATTACATTACGCACGTTGGAATATATCTCGGAAATGACAAATTTATTCATGTTTCAAGTACGTCGGGTGTAACCAAAACCCTGCTCAGTAATCCCTGGTGGAGTGAACGGTTTGTTTTCGGGACAAGGGTGTTTTAATCTTGAATTGGAATTAAGATTCAGATTAAAGCGAAAAACTTTATCTTACGTGAATATCTAAAGTGGCAGAATTATGCGTCTTTTTGTACAATGGTTACAAATCTCTTTATTTGTTTTTTCGGGTTTTAATATTGAATTAAAGGCGACAAACAACCCGGAATCAGTTCCAATCAGCCTCACCGTTGAAACCATCCGCGACCCGCGTTTTACGGAGATTATTGACAGCAAACCCGCGTTTGGATGGATTGTTCCTCAAAATGCAATTGAGCAGAAAGCTTTTCAAATCCTCGTTTCTTCGGATAAAAAGAAAATTGAAGGGAATATTGGCGATGTGTGGGACAGTGGAAAGGTTTCTGACGGTAATTCTGTAAATGTTGAATTTGAAGGCGAACCACTGAACCCGAATTCGACTTATTTCTGGAAAGTGAGAATTTGGGATAGCGACGGAATTGCGACAGAATATTCAGAACCACAGCAATTTAAAACAGGTGTTTTTGGAGAAAAACTAACCTCGCACAACTGGTTTCAGATTGAAAGGATAAAGCCGGTTGCATTCAGGAAAATGAAAGACGGAAGTTATTTTGCCGATTTCGGCAAAGATGCTTTCGGAACGCTTGAACTGAATTACAAAACACACAAAACCGAAACACTTGTTATCAGACTTGGAGAAAAGCTGCTTGGTGGCAGAATCGACAGAAACCCGGGCGGAACGATTCGCTTTTCAGAAAATCAACTTCAGGTTGAGCCTGGAAAAACAAAATACCAGCTTCAACTGGTTCCCGACCAGCGAAATACAGGCCCGGCGGCAGTGGCTTTGCCCGATTCGTTTCCGGTGCTTGCCCCGTTTCGCTATGTGGAGGTGGACCTGGACTCTGACTTTCCTAAGTCAGAGATTTTAAAATTAGAAGCAGACAACCTCACACAAGTCGCTTATTTCAACTATTTCGATAACAACACAAGTTCGTTTACCAGTTCCGACACCATTCTGAACCAGATATGGGAAATGTGCAAATATTCGCAGAAAGCTGCCTCTTTTGCTGGTGTTTATGTCGATGGCGATCGCGAACGGATTCCGTACGAAGCGGATGCTTACCTCAATCAACTCAGTCATTATTCGGTGGATAATGAGTATGCGATTGCCCGTAAAACAATTGAGTATTTTATGGAACATCCCACCTGGCCCACCGAATGGCAACTCCACGTGGCACTGCTTTTTTACCAGGATTATATGTACACAGGAAACACTGAACTGATTGAAAAATATTATGAACCGTTGAAATACAAAACCCTGATGGAACTGGAAGAGGGGGATGGTTTGATCAGTACAAAATCGCCAAAACTGAATGGCGCGTTTATGGCAAAACTGGGTTTTGCCGACACCACGCAACGGGTGCATGATATTGTGGATTGGCCGCCTGCTCAAAAAGATACAGGATGGAAACTGCCCAAAGACTGGCAGCAGGGCGAACGCGACGGTTTTGAGTTTATGCCGGTGAATACGGTAATCAATAGTTTTTATTACCAGAACATGAACATTATGGCTGAATTTGCACGGTTGCTAAACAAAAAAGGAGAGGAAAGAGAGTTCAGAAAACAGGCAAAAAGAGCAAAAAAGGTAATTAATGAAAAACTTTGGGTTGAAGAAGGTGGTTATTACCGCGATGGAATAGGGACAGATCACGCATCGGTACATGCCAACATGATGCCACTGGCTTTTGGAATTGTTCCTGATGAATACAAACCCAAAGTGGCGGGGTACATTAAAACACGCGGAGTGGGTTGCAGTGTTTATGGCGCTCAGTTTCTGCTGGAAGCCGTTTACAATGCCGGCGAAGCAGATTATGCGCTGGAACTGATGTCGGCCAAACACGATCGTAGCTGGTACAACATGATAAAAGTGGGCTCAACCATCGCCATGGAAGCGTGGGATATGCGCTACAAACCCAACTCCGACTGGAACCATGCGTGGGGCGCCGCTCCGGCCAACATCATTCCAAGGTATTTGTGGGGAATACAACCTGTAAAACCCGGTTTTGCTGAAACTCAGATTCATCCGCAATTGAGCAATTTGGAATACAGTTCGATTAAAGTGCCAACAATCAGGGGACAAATAACAGGGGAGTTCAGGCGATTTAATGACAAAATAGAAGAATATTTAATCGTGATTCCGGCCAATATGGAAGGTTATTTTGTTTTCGATCCGGACCAAGCTGACGAGGTGACGCTGAATAGTAAAAACGTGAACGCAAAAAAGGGAAAACTGAAATTGAGTTCGGGTCATAATAATATTGAAATCAAAAAGTTATAAAGTTCTGATTTCAGAATAAAAAGCAGAAAAAGAGGGCAAAATATAACAACCTGATATTTGAAAAGTATTGTATTTTACAGCCATGCAAAAACTGCTTCTGCTTATCATCACAATCGTTTTTCAGTTGTTTGTTTTAACATCCGAAACAGTTGCACAGAAAGCTTCTCAGGAGGTTGCACAAGCTGTTATGAACGACGTATATCATGAAGTAAAAACTTCTTTCAAATACGGATTGGTGCTGGTTCCGGACGATAATTCAAAATTGATTGACTCGCCTTCTGTTTTCAGAAATAACAATAAATGGTACATGACTTACCTTGTTTTGGATGGAACTGGTTACGAAACCTGGTTAGCCGAAAGCGATGATATGCTTGATTGGAAAACCATCGGAAAGCAGATGTCGTTTTTCGCTGAAAGTGATTGGGACCGCACACCGAAAGCCGGATACATTGCGCTGCAGGATATTTCGTGGGACGGAAGTTACGAATGGCAGCGGTTTCAGAATCAATATTGGATGAGTTTCCTTGGCGGCGACAGCAAAGGATATGAAGCTGGTTTGCTTTCAGTTGGAATTGCTTTCTCGGAGTCAGACCCGACAATTCCCCACGAATGGCAGCGGCTGGAAAAACCGGTGCTGAAATCAACCGATAAAGATGTTCGCCGGTGGGAAAATAAAACCATTTACAAAAGCACTGTGATTCGGGACGATTTGAAGCTGACAGGTCACAAATTTGTGATGTATTACAATGCAAAAGGCGACAGTTTGAATCCTGACAAAGGTGCCGAGCGCATTGGGATAGCCGTTTCTGACGATATGATTCACTGGCAGCGGTTTGGCAACGACCCGGTTTTGAACCACCACCAGGGAATTACCGGCGATGCTTTTATTCAGAAAATCGATTCGGTTTTCGTGATGTTTTATTTCGGCGCTTCCTGGAAAGACACAAAGGGCGCTTTCAACCGTTTTGCCTGTTCAACCGACCTTATTCATTGGATCGACTGGAACGGCGAAAACCTGGTTCAACCTTCCGAAGAATTTGACAATCAGTACGCACATAAACCATATGTTGTAAAATGGAACGGCGTGGTTTATCATTTCTACTGTGCTGTAAATAAACTTAATCAGCGGGGAATTGCGGTGGCGACCTCCGTTGATTCAGGGAAAAGTAAAATCAGTTTTAAACAATAAACCTAATGAAGAAATCAAACTTAATCAATTATCTGGCAACTGTATCGTTGCTGGCTATCAGTTGGAGTTGTGTGCAGAAGCCTGCAGCTGAAGGAGTTAATTCGGTTGCCGAACTGAAAAAACATTTTGTCGATCCACCAGCTGAATACCGCAGCGCGCCATTGTGGGACTGGAACGAACAGGTAACTGAAGAGGGAATTGATTTCCAGATGAAGGAATTTAAAAAGGCCGGAATTGGTGGCGTTTTTGTTCATCCGCGTCCCGGTTTGCTCACCGAATATCTTTCTGATGAATGGTTTCATTTGTTTGATTATACTGTTCGGAAAGGAAAAGAATTGGGCATGAAAGTATGGATTTATGATGAAAATTCGTATCCTTCAGGGTTTGCTGGCGGTCATGTTCCGGCTGAAATGCCCGACTCATACAAACATGGAACCGGGTTGAGCCTCGAAATTCAGGAAAAGCTCGATGTCATTCAGACAGATACCATTTTAGTAATTCTTAAAAAAACAGAAACGGGATTTACTGATATTACAACTTCACTTGAAAACGAAATTGGAAAACCTGGAATTTTTTATGTTTTCAAAAAAACATATCCCTCAAAATCGCTATGGTATGGTGGTTTTACATATGTTGATCTGATTTATCAGGGTGTAACCGAAAAGTTTATGGAACTCACAATGACAAAAGGTTACGAAAAAAATAGGGCAGATTTTGGCGGAACTTTAATGGGGATTTTTACCGATGAACCCAACCTTGAAGCAGCCATGTCGAAAGGAAGTGTTTTACGCTGGACTCCCGATCTTTTCGATGTTTTTCAGCAACGATGGGGCTACGATTTAAAATTGAACCTGCCTTCGCTCGTGGATGAACATGGTAACTGGAAAAAAGTCCGTCATGATTATTACGAACTTTTAGTTGAGCTTTTTGTTGATCGCTGGGCAAAACCCTGGAATAAGTACTGCGAGGCAAAAAACCTCGACTGGACTGGTCATTACTGGGAACACGGCTGGCCCGAACCAACCGATGGAATGGATGAGGCAGCGTTTTACATCTGGCACCAGATGCCGGGAGTTGATATGCTGGGCAACCGGCTGGATTCGGTTGGTTTAGGCGGGCAATTCGGGAACGACCGTGCCATTCGCGAACTCCGCAGCGCTGCCAACCAGGCCGGACACAAACGCACTTTAAGCGAAACTTATGGCGGCGGTGGCTGGGAAATGAGTTTCGAAACCCAAAAACGGCTGGTTGACTGGGAGTGTGTGCTGGGTGTGAATTTTGTGAACCAGCATCTTTCCTACTACTCGCTGAACGGCGTCAGAAAATTTGATTATCCGCCGTCGTTTTCGTATCACGAGCCGTGGTGGAACAACTATAAACTACTGGGCGATTACATTGGCAGGGTTAGCATGGCCATGTCAGCCGGCGAACAAATCAATCAAACGCTGGTGCTGCAACCCAACACCACTGCCTGGATGTATTTTTCGCGAAAGCAGAAAAATCCGGCCATTCAGGAGATAAAAAAGGGGTTCAAAAGTTTTGTATATCAAATGGAGCAGCAACATTTTGAGTATGACCTGGGTTCAGAAAAGGTTTTACGCGATTTGGGAGGTGTTCATGGAAAGTACCTGAAAGTGGGCAAACGCGATTATTCGCTGGTGGTGATTCCTGCTGAAATGGAAAATATGGACAGTTCGACTTTTGTTTTGCTGAACCAGTATATTGGGGGTGGTGGAAAAGTGCTTTCGCTCAGAAAAGCTATCCCGTTGCTCGATGGCAACGAATCGGCTGCGGTAAATGAACTGGTTGCAAAAGCCGGCGAAAACTGGATAATTGTGGATACGTTGATTGACCGGCAGGCTATGAAATTGCTGGCTCACGATGAATTCAGGATGACCGACCAAACCTCCAACGGGATGTTGTATCATCAACGCAGAAAACTGGACGATGGGGAAATTGTTTTTGTTGTGAATTCTCATCCTTCGGAAAAAACAGCAGCCGAAATTACCCTGAACGGAAAATATGTATCGAAACTTGATCTTGTGACTGGTGAAACTTTTAACTACCCGGCTGATGCAGTGAATGGGAAAGTAACTTTTAAGATTGAATTGGAACCTGCCGGCAGCGCCCTGTTTTCAATAACAAAACGAAAAGCCGACGAACCTGAATACAATCCGGTTTCGGGAACCGAATCGGTGATTGAACCAGTTGGTCAGATGGTTGTAAAACGTGAATTGGATAATATCCTGATGGTGAATTATCTCGATTTAAAAACAACAAAATCAGCGAAAAAAGATATTTATTTTATGGATGCATTGATTGGTTTGTTTAACGAAAATGGCGTGGCAATGGGAAATCCGTGGCAGCATAAAATTCAGTACAAAAAGAATTACCTGGAAATGGATTCACTTTTCAAGGCTGATTCGTGGTTCGAGGTAAATTATCATTTCAATATTAACCGGAATCTTGAAAAAGAACAGCTGCAAAAAGTACGTGCAGTGGTTGAACGACTTGAATTGTGGAAGGTATTTGTGAATGGTAACGAAGTGCAGAAAATACCTGAAACATTCTGGATTGAAAAGGATTTTCCGGTTTTTGCGGTTGGAGGATATTTGAGACCGGGAGAAAACACGCTGACCATAAAAGCGCCACGGATGCATATTCTTGCCGAAGTGATGCCGGTATATCTGTTGGGCGATTTTGATGTCGTTCCGGCAAAATCGGGTTTCGAACTGGCAAAGGCAGAGCCTGATACTTTGGGCTCGTGGAAACAAAACGGGCTGCCTTTTTATTCACAAAAAGTAGCCTATCAAAGAAATTATTCTGTGTCTAAGGAAGTAGGTGCCAATTATCTTGTACATCTGAATAAATGGAATGGCACTGTGGTCGAGGTGATTGTGAACGGAAGTCCTGCCGGGTTAATAGCATGGCAACCTTACGAATGTAATGTATCATCGCTTTTACACGAAGGTGAAAATGAAATAACTGTAAAGATAACCGGAAGCCTGAAAAATACTTTTGGTTTCTTTTACCAGGAAGCCAATAACTGGATTTATGGTCCACATTCGTGGAATTACTCCCCCGGAAAAGCACCCGGTGTCGAAGGTTATTTTTTACCCGATTATGGTTTAATGGAGCCGTTTGAACTGGTGAAAGTGAAATAGTAAAATCAGATTAATGGAACCAATCCCGAAATATTACTTCAAAAAAGTAGTATTTCGGGATAGTATTTTTAAAATCCTCTATTCTGCCACAATTTCAACTTTGCCAACTTTTGCCAAATCCTGTTCATAGTAACGTGAGCCAAGGAAAAACAGTATAGCTCCAATTACCAGCGAAGCGGGAAGAATCGACATTGCCGTTGATATACTTGTGGCATCGTACACTGCGCCAATCACTACCGGAGCAGTTGAGGCGCCCAACAGGTTTTGAACGATAATGGCAAAAGAATAAGAAACTGCCCTGAGTCCCGGATGAACCACATCCTGCGTTACCGCCGCCGCCGCCGATATAAAGGCAGTTACCATGACTCCAAACAATAGCAAACAGATGTATTGCGGTATGCCTGACAGGAAATTAAACGCCACAAAAAGTAACGCCGCTGAAATTGATGTGGTCAATGATGGAAATAACAACCTTGCCCTTACCTTGTATTTTCGCCAGTGGTCAGACAGATATCCACCCAGCGGCGCTCCGATTATGGCTAATACCATTACCGAACTGGCTTTCATACCGGCAGCTTTCTCCGAAATTGCCAGTGTTTCCTGAAAATAACGCGGTAGCCAGGTTATCATGGCTGTGGTTACAAAAATTACAAACGCAAATCCAAAGTAAGTGTAGATGAGTGATCGTTTTTTTAGAAATTCAGTCAATACCTCTTTTACTTTAAATTGGTTTTTCCCTTGTAAGTCGGCATTGCTGGTAAGGTTGATGGTTTTATAATCTTTGATAAAAAAGAACAGGATGGCTACGATAAAACCGGGAAGCGCCACAATTCCAAAAGCGTGTTTCCATCCCCAGGTTGCTGCAATTATACCGCCCAAAGCCACGCCCAAAGCTGTTCCCAGCGGGATGGAGGCATTCCATAGCCCAATCATTTTTGCGCGTTTTTCCTGCGGATAAAGTCCGGCAATAATAGCCGTGCCACCTGGGGCATATCCGGCTTCGCCAACCCCGATCAAAATCCTCGCAAGAAAAAGTTGTGTAAAGGTTCCGGTGAGTGCACATAGTAAAGTGGCTAAACTCCACAAAATCGCCATAATTCCTATGGTTTTTTTGCGGCTCCAACGGTCAACTAGAATCGAAACCGGAAAAGTCAGCGCCACAATCGACCAGTAAACTGCTGAAACCAGCATTCCACTTTGCATGTGGGTAAGACCCCAATCGGCTTCAATAAAGGTAAACATTGATGTTACCACCATCCTGTCGATATAATCGAACATATAGAGCAAAAACAGTAAAAGAAAAATGTAGTTGGTATATCCCTTCGAGAACAAATAGCCTGGTTCAATTTTCGAATTTTTCATAAGCTGGTAATTTTGATGTTAGTTAAATACAAAAACAAATAAAAAAAACCGTATTGACGGGAAATTTGCTGTAAATGGCTGTATTGGTTAAAAACGTAAAATCCGAAATCAGTTGATTCCTTGAGGTTGAAAACAAATATTGGCTTTTTCAACAGCATTGCTCAAAATTAGAAATTTATTCAAATTTTAACATCTGTTGGAAAAAATACATTTTGCATTCATCAGTTTAGCATAAAACCGCAGTTGATATCGCAATTCAGAATTTGAAAAATTAACCGTTACTTACTGAAGAAATGGTTAATTATACAGTATTTATTGCATTGAAATATTGTAAAGCCTTATCGTTTTCTAAATTTGTAATCCGAATTTTAAGAAGTAAATTAATTATCTAAAAATCAATAAAATGAGACAAAAAATAGTAGCAGGGAACTGGAAATGTAACACCACTGTTCAGGAAGGAATTGAACTTTCAAAAGCTGTAAATGCTTTGGTTGTCAACGAAGGCGCAAAAGATGTGACTGTAGTTTTGGGAACACCGTTTACACACATTGTTAAAGTGGTTGAAACCGTTGATGCAAGTCGTGTTGGTGTTGCCGCCCAGAATTGTGCAGCCGAGGCAAAAGGTGCTTTCACCGGCGAGGTTTCGGCCGAAATGGTAAAATCAACAGGTGCAAACTACGTAATCTTGGGGCACTCTGAACGTCGCGAATATTATGGCGAAACCAGTGAAATTCTGAATAAAAAAGTGGCAATGGTGCTTCAAAACGGGTTAACCCCGATTTTCTGTTGCGGCGAAGCATTAAGTATTCGTCAGGCCGAAACCCACAACGGATATGTGAAACAGCAACTTGAAGAAACCGTTTTCACCCTTTAGGCTGACGATT
>DYSZ01000298.1 GCA_020726265.1 Draconibacterium orientale | reverse complement strand
TGGTTTAAAAAACCCTTATTTTTCCTTCAAACCTTAGTAGAAAATAAATGAACAACCCTCCAACCTTATTCCCTTATTTTTTACTACACCAATTTTGGTATAATAAGGTAATAAGGTTGTTGTCTGTAAACCATTTTTCTCTACTAAGGTTAAAAAATTAAGATAAGGTTTTTGTTCTTCGGTTTTTCCCTTTTAAAAAATTATTTGGTTATTCGACAAAAACAGTGAAAAATGATATTTTAAGCAATATAAAAAATAGATTCATAAATAAATAAGGTAATAAGGTTTGGTTGACTGTTATTTATTTTTCTACTAAGGTTTCCCGGAAAGATAAGGCTGTAAAGACCTTATCTTTATTGTTTTAACCTTAGTAGAAATGTGTAAAAAACCACATTAAAACCTTATTACCTTATTTAAAGAATTATGTCATAATTTAAAAGTTTTGTAAATATTTGAAATAAGTTAAAAAATGATTTTCCACACAAAATGTTGAATAACCAATTATTTACGTTTCTTCACAAATATATTTATCGAAACACCTTGCATGATATCAAACACGTTTTGGTCTGCCGAACCGTCGGGGCAAACTTCCTTCTTCTTTGCATTGCCGTGTAAATCTAAAATATACACTTTGTCGAATGTTTCCAATAAATGTTTTCGCATTTGTCGGTGGATGATGCCGTCGATAAAACTGTTATTTGAAATATATGCCAAAATGCCTTCACCTGTTTTCTCGATAAAGTGTTGTCCGAAACGGATGAATTTAATATAATCATCGGACAGGGGCTGAATGTTTCGTTCGTTTAAATCTTTTTTATAATCGGCAGTCAATTTTTCTATCCACGCAGATTTATTGCTGCTGCTCACGCTGTAGGGCGGATTTCCCATCACCACCATCACGGGCGTGTCGCGTTTGATGTGGTTGGCTTCGTTTGCTTCGGTGCTGAGCCAATTGGCAAAGAGGGTTCCTGTATCGGGGTGGTGTTCTTCGAGGCTGTTGGTGAGGTATATACGGAGGCGTTGATTGGCTGTGGGCTTGTATCCGGTTTCGGTGAGCAGCAAATCGAGTTTCAGATGTGCCATGGCGTAGGATGCCATCAGCAGTTCGAATCCGTTGAGGCGCGGCAGGAGATGATTCTCCACGTAATTGCTCCACGCGCCTTGTTGTCCGGCAAATTTCTTGTGAATGTGTTTTACGGTTTCGGCAAGGAATGTTCCGGTACCGGTGGCTGGGTCTAATATCTGTACACGATGAACTTCTTGTTCAACTTTCTTACCTTGGGATTCTATTTTAATTTTCGTTTTGCTCGTATCAGCCAATCCTTGCGGCAATCCGAATTCTGTTTTCAGAATATTATCCACGGCGCGGACAATAAAATTGACTACGGGTTGCGGTGTGTACCATACGCCGCGTGCTTTGCGCAATGCGGGGTCGTATTGGGCAAGGAATGTTTCGTAGAAATGGATTATTGGGTCTTCGGTTTTGGTGCTTTTGCCGAAATGCGTGAGAATGTCCGCCACGTCGGTTGCCAAGAATATTTCGACAAGCGAATCGACAATCCAACGGATACGGTCGTCCAAATCGGGTCCGGCAATGTATCCGAAGAGTTTGCGCAGAAAGGGATTTGTTTTCGGAATCAGTGTCGCGGCTTCTTCGCGAGAGAATGTCGGAAGAGTGGGGTCGTGGTATCTTGCGGCAAACATTCCGTAGGCAATGGTTTGTGCATAGACGTCGGCAAATCCTTTGGGCGTGATGTCGTGGATAAGGATTTGTTTGAAGGCGTTCATCTGGTCGCGCAAACTGCTGTTCTCGTATGATTCTTCATCTGAAACGATTGCTTTTTCTATCACGTCGGACAGGAGCCGGGCTTTGCCTGCCATCATCTCCGCCAATTTCTTGGGGCTTTTGATGGTTTGGCTTATCTGTGTGC
>DYSZ01000297.1 GCA_020726265.1 Draconibacterium orientale | reverse complement strand
ACCACAAAACACCAGCTTCCGGTTCCAACAATTCCCGACTCGTGTTTCCAACTTGCTGAAACTGTGTCTTCGGCAGGATATAGACCTGCAAGATTTGCAGCGGTTCCATTTACATCTGTAACCGGACCGAATACAAAATCTAAATAGTCAAACTGGTGCGATGCCAAATCGTAAAAGTGTCCTGCACCTGCAATTTCAGGGAACACATGCCAATGCATTTCTTCAGGCTTTTTCCCGCGTTCTTCGGCTTGTTTATACAATTTTACATTTACCAACAATGGTTTGCCAATTGTACCCGAATCTATTAATTCTTTAACCTTTAAAAAGGCAGGCAGTGTACGTCTGTAATAGGCGACAAAAAGCGGTACTCCGGTTTCTTCCGACACCCGGAGCATTTCAACGCATTCGGCATGATTCCGTGCCATAGGTTTTTCAACATACACAGGTTTCCCTGCCCGCATTGCTTTAATTGCATAGCTGGCATGCGTATCCGGTGGAGTGGCAATGTAAACCGCATCAACTTCAGGGTCATTAATGAGGTCAGAGCCATTTGAATACCACTTTGGAACACGGTGTCGCCGGGCGTAATCCGCAGCTTTTTCGGCATCACGCCGCATCACAGCCACCAATTCAGCATGTTCGGTTTTGTAAAATGCCGGACCACTTTTTACTTCGGTCACATTTCCAACACCGATAATTCCCCAGCGGATAGAAGCCCCCTCTAAAAAGCCTCCCCAACCCCTCCAAAGGAGGGACTTTTGGTTAGTGGAATGACTTGCAAACTTCTTCATGATGACTTCTGAAAACCTCAAATGAATACAACTTCTAAATTAATATAGACTTTTCTTTAAAGTCTTGCCTTTGGGGAGATTGAGAGGGGCTACTCAAACCTGTCCTTGAACGCCCAAAGTCCCAGTGCAGGATTCGAAATGTAGAAAACTTCTTCCCCGTCAGGCATCGTATTAAATCCTTCTTTCAGTTTTTCAGGATTGTATTTTGCCGTCATTTCATCGTAGTCAGCCCAATTGAATCCAACACTTTCAATTTCAGCTTTGGACAGGTTCTTTTCTCCTTTTCCGGGGCAGTAAGTAATGTTAAAACGGCCTTCGGAAGAACCGTGAATCAGGTGAGCCGCCGCTCCCAGACTGCCTTGCAGGTCTTCGTTTTCCTTCACTAATTTTAAAGTGTGCGGCGTTCCGAAATAGCCGTATTTGCGGATGAGCTTATCGATTTGCTTGTCTTCGCCAAACTCGATTAAAGCAGGTGCAAGTACAATCAGTTCGCCGCCGTCGGCCAGTGCCATTCGGGTACGGTAAATACTTTTATTACCCAGCCAGGTACTTTTAAACTCCGACGGGTCGAGCCAGACCACCACTTTTTTCAATGGTTTTTCCAGCATTTCGAAATTCACCTGCAATGACAATTTTGCTGCTTTGTCGAATACGTTGAAATCGTCGCCGATAAACAGTCCGTACGTTTGAAGTTTGCCGGTCAGTTTGTTCAGTCCCACAACGGTTTGCACATATACAATGGGTAAATGGGCGCTGAAATTATCGGAAGCGTAATTAAAAATTTTACGCACCGGTGTGTCAGCGCGGCCCATCATTTTTTCCATTCCATAGGCGGCGCCAATAAAATGGCTTTTATTGATTCCTTCAGAACCGCCGGTTCCCACGAAGATATTTTTGTTGTAGTTGGCCATTCCCACCACTTCATGAGGAACCACCTGACCGATGGAAAGAATGAGATCGAAACCTCCTTCCACAAGCAGTTTGTTTACCTGTGCCGGCCAGTTATAGTCAACAGCACCTTCCGAAACTTTTTCAACAAATTCGGCAGGAACAGTGCCCAGCGTAATTACATCGTTGCGCCAGTCGTGGTCGCGGAATATTGAACGCGGTGTTTCGCCAAACATGTGACTGATCTGGTGGTCGGTCATTG
>DYSZ01000126.1 GCA_020726265.1 Draconibacterium orientale | reverse complement strand
AAATTCAGTTCTTTATTTTGTGGATTTCTGAGCAATGTACCTACTGAAAAGCATGATAAATCGATGTAGGTATTCGGATAAGCAGGGTTTTTGATCAGGTCAAAGATCGCTTTTGACCAGTTGTCGATGATTCCGGCAGCATAAATAATGTTCCACACTTCGCCCCGCTCCTGTATTGTTAAACTGTCCTTCATCTGCATATACCTTCCTTTTTTCTGAAAAGCAGCCCGCATAATGGTTTTCTGTTCAGCAGAAATATGCTGAATGCGATTCTCTAAAATCACCGTTTCAATATTGATGTCGATAATTTTGTAGTTGATGTAATCCATAATCTCGCCGCCACCGCCAAAATGGGCAAAATTAATGGCGAGCGTCGGGAATTTTTGCAGCACCTTTTCCCATAATTTTGGGTGGTTCAGATAATGGGCGCGTTCCTTTATTGCATCTGCCGCTTTCAGACTGAAAAAATCGTAATGAAATTTTACCACCTCATCAATTGGCACAACCACGTTGTGGTGATAAACATCGCCGCGAACGTGCAGAAATCTCGAAAAACAGGCGAAACCTGCGTTTGAATTGTGCACAGTAATTGGAATTTTGTTTTCAATGCAGAACTCATAAACGCCTTTTTGCTTTGAAGTATCCATCAAAATCGGGTCGGTTGGCGAAAAACCGGCGGGCGTGTAAAGGTTGATACCTGCAAACCGGGCTTCGGGCATTAACAGCTTGTCCTCTAACAGCGCAATCATATTGGCCTGTCCCGAATATTCGCGTCGTGGATCGACGCTGAAAAAAGGGCGGATATTTTTATTTTTTGCTGCCAGATATTCAAGTTCAGCAACCTGTTGTTCGTAGTTTCCATCGTCGAAAATTTCCATTTCCTTTGCCGATTTTCTTTCAATGCTTTTGTGAGACTCTTTTATATCGGCATGAATCTGGTCGATGGCATTTTGCAACTCATCGTTTTTAAACTTCTTTTTAGCCAGGGTTTTTACCACTGGCATTAGTTTCGAAATCAGCCAGAGGATGTTTTTTATCCGTTTTCTGTAGCGTTTGTTGGCCTTTTCGTCCTGGTCGTTGTCGTTGGCAAAAGTCAGGTCAAACATTAGCGAGGTAACAACCACTTCGTTGTTATAAACCTTGTTCAACACATCAAAAACCTTTTCGCTTGTATCTTCCGAAACCTCGTGTAACGTGCGATTTATTCCATCGATTTTGTATTTCAGGTCTTCAGCCGAAATACCTTTTTCAAGCAGGTCTTTTATCGCGAGTACCGATTGTACAATATTGAAAAGCTTTCGGATAACCACATTTTTATTGAAGATGTGACAATTGATGTCGTAATATTTTTCCAAATCGTTTGTTTTGTGATTGATTTCGAGGTTACAAGGTACAACAAATGGATCATGTAAATCAAGTGTTTATCGCAATTTAGAATGAACGGAAAACAACCGGATTTCAGCGCTGATCTTTTTAATTGCGGTTGCAAGAATTAATCTGCTCTTTCCGCCAACGTAACAATGGAAATTTCTATTTTCGGAGTGCAATCAGTTTTGCAAATCAAAATTCCGATACAATGAAAACCCGGGTAATCATTTCACTTTTCACCATTTCGATGTTGATGGAGTTCGCTGTTTTGGCGCAGCCCGCCGACTGGCCTGTTTCCATCGAAAATTCAAAACCATGGACACGCTGGTGGTGGATGGACAATGCCGTGGATAAGGAAAACATCAGCCGCGAATTGCAGGAAATGGCAAAAGCCGGAATCGGCGGAGTGGAGATTACACCGATTTATGGCGTTAAAGGTGAGGATGCCCGCGCAATCCCTTTTCTGTCGCAGGGTTTTGCTTATATCCTGAACTTTACCATCGATGAAGCGTATCAACTCGGAATGGGTGTTGACCTTCCATCGGGAAGTGGATGGCGGAACGGTGGATCGTTTGTGCCGGAGGAAAATGGTTTGTGGTCGATGAAAATGGAGAAAACAGAGCTGAAGACCGGAGAACAGTGGAAACTGCCAGTCGGTATCGGGATTGTGGAAGCAGCCTCTTTTGTTCCGGCTGATAAAAAAGTACAGATTCTGGATGTTGGGAAACCGTTCGTTGCCAGTGAAAACGGAACTGTTTATTTAGCAATTCGCAGGCAAAACGGCGATCTTGTTAAACGCCCGTCAAAAGGCGGCGAGGGCAGGGCTATCGATACTTTCGACGAAGATATTACCAACTGGTACCTTGCCGAATTTTCGAAACGGCTGGGAATTCATGATGGAAAAATCCGCTGTTTTTTTCACGATTCGTTTGAATATACAGGCGACTTTACGCCAAAATTTACAACGGAATTTAAAAAACGTCGTGGATATAATTTAGCCGAATATCTGTATATTTTGGCTGGCGATTGCGACGATAAAGAACTGGTAGCTCGTGTAAAATCGGATTACCGCGAAACGCTGGCCGACCTTGTGCTTGAATCTTTTATTCAGCCCATGACGGTGTGGGCCAACAGCCACAAAAGCCTGAACCGCAACCAGGCACACGGCTCACCCGGCAACATCCTCGATTTATATGCTGTCAGCGATATCCCTGAAACCGAAATTTTCCGTACGGTTGAACCCGGCAGTGCCGATGTTTTTGTAAACAAATTTGCTTCGTCGGCTGCGCATATCACAGGTAAAAAGCTTGTATCATCCGAAAGTTTTACCTGGCTCAACGAGCACTGGACAGTCACCACTTCCGACATGGTGCGCGCTACAAACAGGTTTTTCCTGGCAGGTATCAACCAAATGTTTTTTCACGGGACCTGTTATTCTCCGGCTGACGCTGACTGGCCGGGCTGGCTTTTTTACGCTTCGACCCAAATTAACAACCGCAACCCGCTGTGGCTCGAATTGCCTGCTTTGTTTCAGTACATTACACGTTCACAGTCAATTCTTCAACAGGCAAAACCTGAGACCGACCTGCTGATTTACTGGCCTTATTACGATGTTGCCGCCATGGAAGGCAGGCTCTTTAACAATATCGGTGTAAACCACGAAGCCGGTTGGTTTGTCGGGCATCCTATTTCGCGTATTTCAAAAGAACTGATGAACGTCGGCTACACATTCGATTATATTTCTGATAAACAACTCGCGAATTGTAATTTGCAAAATGGCGAAATTGCCACAGAAGGAAATGCTGTGTACAAAGCCATTGTAGTTCCCGAAACCGAATACATTCCGCTTGAAACTCTTGAAAAATTGGTCGCCCTACAGGCACAGGGCTGTAAAGTCTATTTCGATGGAAAACTGCCCGCAAAAGTTCCGGGTGTATATAATTTTCAGCAGAAAGAGAAAAGACTGGCTGAACTAACTGGTAAAATTGAGGCTGGTAAATGCGTTGGTAATGTATCCGGAAAACTGGCTGCCGATGGAATTGCCGGTGAAAAATCGTTGGCTGCAAATGGGTTTTATTACCTGAAAATGAAACTGAATGGCGAATCGTGGTACCTCGTTTTTAACACAACAACCGAAGCAAAAGAGGCCTTGATTGAATTGAATGAAAAATCGTCTGCAACTGTTTTTTACGATGCAATGACTGGTAAAATCACCACGCCGCAAACGAAAGATAGTAAGTTGAGATTGCAACTTGAAACGGAACAGGCAATTTTTATCAGATGTGCCAATCAACCGGTTAGTGCTCCGGCAAATTTTTATGCCGATAAAGATACAAAACCAGCAGAAGCTGGTTCACTCTGGCGCATTTCGTTTTTAAATGGAGGCCCGGCATATCCCGGAAATATTCAAACCAACGAGTTGCTTTCGTGGACAAAAATGGGCGACATGGAAACACGCCGTTTTGCCGGAACCGTGCGCTACCAAACCGAATTTTACCGGGGAAAAGATGCAACTACTGCCATTCTCGACCTTGGCGTGGTAAAAGACTGTGCGCATGTAAAACTCAATGGAAAGGATTTTGGAACGCTGTTAGGCCCAACATTTAAAGTAGTGGTTGACAATCTTGTAAAAGGGAAAAATATGCTGCAGATTGATGTTACCAACGTGGCTGCCAACCGCATCCGCGACTTAGACATTAACAAAATAGAATGGCGTAAATTCAACGACATCAACTTTGTAAATATCGACTACAAACCTTTTGATGCTTCGGGCTGGGAAATCAGGGATGCAGGGCTTCTGGGGCCGGTGCAGCTGAGGTAATTTATAAGGTAGTTAACTCATCGGAAATATCTCCGTCTGTTATTAAAATGGAAACGTTCTTTTTCTGACAGAACGATTTCCTGAGGACAAATAGCATGGCCAGTGTTTGAAACAACTGACAGAAGTTAACGGGCTGCAAATTCGTTGGCTGAAGCCAACGGAAATATTGCTGTCAGCTTCAGTGAAAGGTTATGCCGGGTTACAAGGTTTTTCTGTTTCTTTTTACATAAACCAAAAAACCAACAAAAGCTGCTGCTGTGATAACTCCTCCGATCGTGTAGGCAATTTCGCGGGTGAGCGAAAATCCTTCAGGCGCAAAAAAGAGGTAGGTGGATGTTACGGCTGTCATAAACAACGCAGGGATGAGTGTTATCCAGTAAAACGAACGTTTCTGTGCAAGGTAAACTGTAATAGTCCACAGCACAATTACCGCCAGCGTTTGGTTCGACCAGGCAAAATAGCGCCAGATAATACTGAAATCGACCTGTGTAAGTATCAGTCCAACAGCAAAAAGCGGGATGCTTACAAACAACCTGTTTTTGATGGGGCCCTGTTCGTATTTCAGAAAGTCGGCCACAATGAGCCGCGCACTGCGGAAAGCTGTGTCGCCTGAAGTGATAGGCGCAGCTACCACACCCAGTAGCGCCAGCGCACCGCCAAATTTGCCCAGCAGCGAGTTAGAGATTTCGTTAACAATGAATGCAGCATTACCACCATGTTCGTTCATCATGGCGTTGAGTTGCGGCACGCCACCATAAAAACTCATTCCGATAGCGGCCCAGATAAGTGCCACCACACCTTCGGCAACCATCGCGCCATAAAACACGCGGCGGCCCAGCTTTTCGTTGGTAATGCAGCGTGCCATCAACGGCGATTGTGTGGCATGAAACCCCGAAATAGCGCCACACGCCACGGTAATAAACAACATCGGGAAAATGGGGAATTTGTCGGCATTGGTATGAAGATTTTTCAGGTTATCGAGCGAAAGTTCGGGTATTTGGTAGCCTTTTACAAACAGCGCTGTACAGAGTCCCACAGCCATAAACAGTAACGCAAAGCCAAACACGGGATAAATCTTGCCAATAATTTTATCGATGGGCAACATGGTGGCCAGGGCGTAATAAATAAAAACCACCACGGCCCAAAAAGTCATCGTTGCCCAGTCGGGAGTGAGTGTAGCTAAAATTTTGGCAGGACCCATAATAAAAACTGCGCCCACAAGCACCATCAGAATTACTGTAAATCCGCGCATAAACTGCCGGGTACGGTTACCCAGGTAAATCCCCACAATCTCGGTAATACTGAGACCTTTGTGATGAATGGAAAGCATTCCCGAGAAAAAGTCGTGCACGGCGCCGGCAAACACGGTTCCAAACACAATCCACAAAAAAACCACCGGTCCCCACATGGCGCCTGCAACTGCTCCGAAAATTGGCCCGAGCCCGGCAATGTTCAGAAACTGAATCAGAAAAATCCGCCACCACGGCATGGGCACATAATCAACGCCATCGGTGAGCGTGAATGCCGGGGTTATGCGGTCGGCATCCACATCGGCAAAACGTTCGGCAAACCGTGAATAAACAAGGAATCCGAGAATTAAAACGGTCAGTCCTGAAAAAAAAGTAATCATCGGTTGAATTTATAATCCGTTAATTTAGAACTTTTTACTATTACTGAAATCGGTAATTTTTGAAAAATTGATTTTAACGCAGAGAACGCAAAGAATCCGCAAAGTTCGCAATGAATTTCTTTTTGAAGTCTGCGTTCTTTCTTTGTGCCCTCTGCGTGTAAAGAATATTACTCTGGCTCCCAGGTTAAAGCCTGTTTCCGCGCATCAAGAACAGTTTTCAGTTCGTTGTAATCCACCTCTTGCACAGCAATTTTTTTGTCGATAGCAATGCAAGCCGCAGCTGTAGCCGACTGCCCGAGAATCATAAACACAGGTTCCATTCGAATGGAGCCGTAGGCGATGTGGCTTGATGAAACACAAACCGGAACAAACAGGTTGGAGCACTCTTCTTTTTTCGGTACGATGGAACCGAAAGCAATGGAGTAGGGCGCGGGTGCGTGTACCCCGATGTCGCCTTCGTTCTGCACAAAACCTTCGGGGGTTACATATCGCTGCACATTGTGCGAGTCCATGGCGTACGAACCCATCCCGACGGGTTGCGGAACTTCGCGTTTCAGCAATACATCGTTTTCTGTGGTTACGTATTTGCCAATCATGCGGCGAGCCTCGCGTACATAAATCTGGTGCGGCCAGTTGCCGTTATCGGGAAACTCATCTTTTGGCAATCCCCATGTTGCCATTTGTGAGCGTATATCTTTCGGAACCCACGGGTCGTTGGCTACAAACCAAAGCAATCCCATCTGGTAATCCTGATGCTCTTTCAGAATTTCCTGCCTGCGTTCGTAACTGGCTTCGGGGTAGTCGTAATTCATCCCGATATTGTCGCTGCTGAAAGCGCCGTGGTTGTTTGTGTCGGTTTTGCGGTTGGGAATATCGTCGAACTTTTCAAACCAGTCTTTACGCCCGGTGGCAAAATCGCGCACAAGCAATTCATATTGCGTTGAATCGTAATTCGCTGGTTTTGGAAATGGAATCCTGTTTTCGGGGTGGTTGGTCATGCACATTCTGTAACAGTATGCCTGAATTTTTTTGTCGGCAGCACCGTAATCTCCGGGCGTTTCGGGTGAAATGCGCGGTAACAGACCGCTGGACGGGTTACCTTCAATTTTATAGGGCGAAACCTGACTTTTAAAATGGTGTCCATGTTGAAACACGTTTGTTTGCACACCGTTCCACTGTTCGTTATACTGAGTTGTGCTTTCCCGGCCAACATGATAACTCACACCGGCAGCCGCCATCAGATCGCCTTCGTATGTGGCGTCGATAAATATTTTTCCTGAAAATGTTTTTCCCGTGAGGGTAGTGATTGAAATAATTTTTCCTTCGTTTTTAACTACACCGGTTTCCCGGTTCAGCCATTCATCCCTGAAAACTGTGATGTTGTTTTCAGTAACATATTCTTCAAAAATTCTTTCGGCCACATGTGGTTCAAAAATCCACATGGTGCGGTTTTCACCATCCATGGCCACAGTTCCCTGACCTTTGTTGCCATATTCACTGTGTTTTTGCCAAACCCATGCAGCAGAGTCGTTGTAATGTTTGTACACACGGTGGTAAAAATCGCGCGCCAGGCCGCCAATCACGGCCTTGTTACCTGTGTCGGTGTAGCCAAGTCCGCCTGCAGTCAACCCGCCCAAATGTTTATCGGGCGAAACAATAAGTACTGTTTTGCCCGATTGAACAGCTTCAACAGCTGCTATCACAGCAGACGAGGTTCCGCCATAAATAATGATATCTGCATTGTTTGATGAGTCATATTTTTGGGTTGTACATCCTGTGAAAAGGATCAAAAACGAATATGCGATGGATTTCAATGGTTTCATAGGTTGTCATTCATTCAGGTTCTAAAAATATGGAAATCATGTTCAGAAAAATCATTCCTTCTGATGTTCAGGCAAACTTCGTGAAAAGGTCTCATCGTTTATCTGTGTTATGATGAAAAATTACACAGAGTTATATGGAGGTCTATCACTTATTCAAACTGTATTTTTCCAAAAAACTCAGGCTGGTGATAATCGGGATTTTCAGTTTTCACCGGGTTCCAGGTTACAAAATGAGGTTCAGGTGTTCCGTCAGCGCATTTGTAAAAATTGGCAGTGGCTTTTAACCCATTTAAACTTGAAATTTTGCTAAATTGAAAACAACTCAGCGGGATACGAATCATCATTTCCCATTCAAATTTCCCTGATTTGGTATCAAAATTTTCTTTTCCCAAAGTGGATTCAATTTCAATTTTTTCAACTATTGCCGGATCTACAAATCTACGGTTTCCGCGACCGGGGCCAAATGCAAGGTGAGTTACTCCAATACAGCTAAATTCAAAATTATAATAATTTTCACCATCAGGCGAAATAAAAAACTCAACGCAACTGTCTTTATGCACCTCGCCATTGGTGCGGGTCTCCACTGCCCTGATGTGTTTTTCGGCCACATAAAACTTCAGCCATATTTCGCTGCCGGTGTGCCCGATGCGAAAAGTTATCTGTGGTTTATAACTGAATGCAGGCCAGTTAATCGTATCGATTTGATTTGTAACTGTCTGTTTTTCTAATAAATGCGCAGCTTCGGCCAATGTACAGTTTTTGGCCGGTTCCAGTTTTTTGATAAAAAGTTGTTTCATACGCCAATATTAATTAAAAATCTTTCAAAAGCGAAAATAAAAATAACCCCGGCAACTTGCAGAATGCTTTGTATATTTGAGGTTTTTTCGAATAAAAAGAGAAGATTGAAAACGCCGCTGATTGAGAAATTATTTGGTATTAGAATTTTTATGAGTTGCCACAGATTCACAGATTCAATTTATAGAATCATTCATAATCTGTGAATCTTTGGCATAATTTAACTTTAAATACATGAAAAATCTCAAGTGGAATAATAAAGTAGAATCACTTATCTTTTTGAAAATTAACCAATTGTGGCTGAAGTTGAATTTATAATTGCATTAACAGAGCACCGGGTTTTCGGGACTGTTTTTGTGCCTTACCTGATAGAGCGCGAGGAGCAGTTCTACCGGGTGAAGTACCATGTTAAACCACGCGAATTTAAAACCGAAACCGATTACCAGTTTAAACCCTGGGAAAAAGAACTGGTTGAAATTATCGACCGTTTCAGCGATGAAAAGCTGAAGCGAAAATTCTCGCGCGAAAAAAGCGCCAAAGATTTTTATGCTTCGCTGCAGCCTGCCTATTTTCAGAAACACATTTTGCCGTTTATCGAACAGTGCATGTACCGCGCAGTTGTTATTCTCATGCTCAGCCCGGTGCGGCTGATTAATAAGGATGCCAAATATGCAAACCTGTACGACGAAGACGAAATTGCCGTTCAACCCTTGTTTGCCTCTCCTGTGTTTTATTTTGAACGTACCGAAACAGAAACCCGTTACCGGCTGAAAATTTTTCTCGAAAACCGCGAAATTCCGCTGCTGAACCGGCAAACACGTGTAGTTACCAACGAACCGTGCATGTTTGTGCAACAAGGGAAACTGTATATTTTTGAAAAACTGAATGCCAAACGGTTAGCTCCATTTTTTGAAAAAGAGGAAGTAACCATTTCACGGCAAATTGAAGATAAATACTACCCGGGTTTTGTGCTGAATACCATCCGCGATTTTACCGTCCATGCCAAGGGGTTCACAATATCACAGGAAACAGCACAGCGGAAAGCCGTGCTGAGCCTCGAAATGAACCTGAGAAATGAACCCTGTCTCGTGCTTTATTTTCAATATGGCGACGAAAATTTTCTTGCTAATGCCAACAGAACGGTTTCGGTTAAGGTGAAAAAGCAAGATGGTACCTGGTATTTTAATAAGGTGAACCGCGATTTTGATTGGGAAGAGCAAGTAAAGCAGCAGCTTTTGAATGTTGGATTGAAATCAATGGAAGGTTATTACACGCTCCCATCGCTTGATTCGTTAGAAACCGGAAGCGCGGTATATGCGATGGTTAGCTGGATTAACAAAAATGGCGGGGAACTCGGCAGGAACAATATTTCTATCATTCAGGACAAACTCAATAAAAAATATTTTACCGGGCCCTGCAACCTCAACCTTAAAACCATTACAATCGGCGACTGGTTCGATATTCAGGTCAGCGTGCAGTTTGGCGAGTTTATTATCCGGTTTATCAAACTGCGTAAATATATTCTGAACGGTATTCGCGAATTTTTACTTCCAAACGGCGAAGTTGCCGTTTTACCCGAAGAGTGGTTTTCCCGTTTTCAGGGATTATTGCCGCTGGCACGTGTTAAAGGCGATAACCTGCAGTTCGAAAAACATCATTTTTTGTTGCTGAAAACGTTGCTCGAAGACCCGGTAAAATCGACCATCGAAAAGCTGATGGAGCAGAATAATCAGGAAAAAACAGGATTGCCAGCCGGTTTAAATGCCAGTTTGCGCAGTTACCAGGAGGAGGGTTTCAGGTGGATGGCGGGTTTACACGAGAATGGTTTTGGTGGTTGTTTAGCCGACGATATGGGTTTGGGAAAAACATTGCAAACGCTGTCACTTCTTCTTAAACTGAAACGGGCCAAACGGGAAATTGTGATTCCGACAGCAGGACGAAACGGTCAGCTCGATTTGTTTGCGCTCGCGCCGGCAGCAACCGAAGAGCAACCTGCCAGTCTCGTTGTTTTGCCCACTTCGCTTGTACACAACTGGGCCAATGAGATCAGAAAATTCACTCCCGCGCTCAATGTATTTCTTTACACCGGTATGCAGCGAAAAAAGGCTACCGACCTGAAAAAACTTGCGTCGTATTACGATGTGATTATCACTACCTACGGAACCATGCGCAACGATATTGGCGAAATCAGCAAGGTAGGTTTCTTTTATGTGATTTTAGACGAAAGCCAGTTTGTGAAAAATCCGGCATCGAAAACCTACAAAGCCGTGATGCAGTTGCAGGCCAAACATCGGCTTGTGTTAACCGGAACACCTATCGAGAATTCGCTTTCCGATTTGTGGGCGCAAATGAATTTTTTGAACCCGGGGTTGCTGGGCAATTTTCCATATTTTCAGAAGATGTTTATTTCCCCCATTGAAAAGCACAACGACCAGGAACAGCAGAAAACCCTGCAAATGCTGATTAGTCCGTATATTTTGCGAAGGAAAAAGGAAGAAGTTGCTCGCGAACTTCCGCCGTTAACCGAGCATGTTGTTTATTGCGCTATGGCTGCCGAACAGGAAAAAATGTATGAAGAGGAA
>DYSZ01000125.1 GCA_020726265.1 Draconibacterium orientale | reverse complement strand
AGGAATCAAATTTATCCCCATTCGCTGTTACCACCACAAACTACCGGTGTACGGATTCAGGGTAGGGGATTTGACTTACATTACCGACACCAATTCAATTCCTGATGAAGAACTGGGAAAAGTTTACGGAACCCGTATTCTGATTGTAAATGCACTGCGCAGGCAAAAACACATTTCGCATTTCAGCCTTGAGGAAGCACTTGAAATCGCCAAAAAGGTTCAGCCCGAAAAAACATACCTGACACATATGAGCCATGAGTTTGGCAAATATGAAGAGGTTCAGGCAACTTTGCCAGAAAATGTTTTCATTGCATACGATGGGTTAAAAATTGAGATTTAAGATACCTGAAATTTCGGGTTATTACTTTTTTCCTTAACGGAATAATCACAGCAAGTGAAGCGATCAGATAAAAAATACCAGCAATTATAAAAGCGCTTTGCAAACTTACATTATCAGTAAGCCAGCCCAAAAGCGGCCCAAAAGCCGCAAAGACGATACGGATTGAGAAATCTCTCACTGAAAGTATAGTCGCCCGTACATCGCTTGAAGTAAATTGATGAAGATGGTTTTTCAACAGCGGTGTAGCAATGCCCCGCACCAGATAAAATAAAAACAGAAACGAAATTCCCCTCCATGAAATAAAAATACCGGTAAGCAGGTAGCCGGCAGTAATGGATAAAACGATAGCAGGGATTAAGTAGCGCGCTTGTAGCAGCCTTCCCATCCTGTGTGCAAAAACCGATGAAATGCCAACGGTCAGATTCAAGACAGTCCAGAAAATACCATACATTTCAACGGGTACGCCAATGGCCAGAAAATAGGGTTGAACAAGCCAGGCGAAAGTGAGTGTAGCTGCCCCTGTAAGTGCCGAAAGTAACAGCGATTGCCTGAGTTGATGGTTTTTCAGTAAAGCCGATTGAATATTCTGAAAGAGTTTTTTGAACGAATGAATGTGTTCAGTGGTATGAATCCGTGGTTCAACTAAAGTAAATGCTGCCGGAATAGCCATTGCCGCAACGATGGTTTGAAAATAAAAAGGTGTTCGTAAGCTGATGGCTGCCAGAAATCCGCCGGCAATTCCGGCAAAAGCTTCCCCAAAATTCCCAACCGAAGTTATTCTTCCTTCCTGTTTCAGATAATTGCCGGTTTTACCCGACGCCTTTAAACTGTCATAAAGCATTGCAGAATCGGCACCTGAAACAAAAGCATGACCTGCACCCAGAACAATTTCGGCAACGGCAAAAGCCCAGAATCCATACGAAAAACTGTAGGTTAGAAATCCTGCACTTCCCAGCAGGCTTCCAAAAATCAGCGTACGTTTCCGTCCCCACACATCAGCTATCCAGCCCGACGGAACTTCCATTGCTACAATGGCCACCGAATAAATAGCTTTCAACGTAAAAATTTCCTGCATACCCATGCCATTGTTCTGGTAAAACAATACCACCACAGGCATCACCATATTAAACCATTTCGAAAGTTTAATCACAAAAAGCCGTGAAATATTTTTGTTGTAATTCGCCATAAAGCAGGTTGTAAAAATAGTACGGAACAGTAAAATCCGACAAGAGCCTTAAAAGAAATCCTGATATATATAACGCCTTTGTTGTGTTATTTTTAAACTTTAACAGCTACTTTGCTTTTAATTTTAAACCAGAATTATACTTTTGTGCCTCAGACAAAAACAGACTTAATTATGAATTTATTTATTCCGAAAAACTACAAATCGATTCTCGATGTACATCAGACCGAACAGGCCATTAAACAGATAAAGGATTTTTTTCAGTTAAATCTCGCTTCTGAACTCAGGCTCAGAAGGGTTACTGCTCCTCTTTTTGTAAAAAGAGGTACAGGTGTTAACGACGATTTAAACGGGATTGAACGACCGGTTTCGTTCCCAATGAAGGATTTAAACGATAGTGTTGCCGAAATTGTGCAATCGCTGGCCAAATGGAAGAGGCTCGCACTTGCCGATCTTCAGATTAAAGAAGGATTTGGGATTTATACCGATATGAATGCTATCCGTCCGGATGAAGAACTGACAAACATGCACTCGCTGTATGTTGACCAGTGGGACTGGGAACGGGTAATTAACAACGATGACCGCAATCTTGATTTCCTGAAATACATTGTTCGGAAAATTTATGCAGCTATCGTGCGCACTGAGTTTCATATCTCAGAAAACTATCTCGATATAATACCCGAGTTACCCGAACACATCACTTTTATCCACGCTGAAGAGCTGGCCGCAAAATACCCTGAACTAACTCCTTTTGAACGTGAAAACGAAGCAGCGAAGAAATACGGAGCAATTTTCGTGATTGGCATTGGGGGGAAAATGCCAAACGGCCAGGTTCATGATGGACGCGCACCCGACTACGATGACTGGAGTACACCCACAGAAAACGGCTACAAAGGCTTAAATGGCGACATTATTGTATGGAACAAGGTACTTAACCGCTCATTCGAATTATCTTCAATGGGGGTTCGGGTAAACAAACAGGTATTGCTCGATCAATTGAAACTTCGTGGCGCTGAAGAACGCAAAAACCTGATGTGGCACAAGATGCTGCTGAACGACGAACTTCCGTTGACAGTGGGAGGTGGAATAGGGCAATCGCGTTTGTGTATGTACTTTCTGCACAAAGCACACATTGGCGAAATCCAGTCGAGTATCTGGCCAGATGAAATGGTGCAGAAATGCAAGGTAAACGGAATACACCTTTTGTAAGTTCTGGGTTACAGGTACAAAATCCGGGTTCAATTATCCGAAATCATATTTCAACAGCTGGCGTTTGGATTTTGTAATTTCGTTTTTACCTTTGCCCCGCGAAAAACAAGGATGCCTCGGTAGCTCAGTTGGATAGAGCAACTGCCTTCTAAGCAGTAGGTCATGGGTTCGAATCCCGTCCGGGGTACATATATTGTTATCAAAAATAATTAAAAGCACTTAAAACCAATATTTTAGGTGCTTTTAATTTTAACAAAAACATCAAAAACAAGGCATTTTAGTCGATATTGAAGGAACGGAATCGAGACCTCGTATATAAAAAAATGAAAAGGTCTGGCTAGACCTTGTAACTCTCTGGTTTATTTAGTGTTAATTGATTCATTTTGGTTCGTTTTACAGTTGTGGATTTGGTTTTCTAATAGTAATTTGAACCCATATTTTAAGCAAACCGCCGGATCTGTAAAAATTAGTAATTACAGCTATGAGGGTAACAATAACTTTTCTATTAAAAACAAAAAAATTACGGTTGGATGGCACTTACCCAATCTACGTGAGGGCTACAATGCTTGGAAAACGTTTTGAATGATTAACAGGGATAAATATTGAAGAACGTTATTGGAATCGAGAAAATCAACGTTTGGTTGGCAAATCATCAGAAATCAAAAATAAAAATAACCGGTTAGAATAAACCTATTCAACTATTCTCGATATATATAACCAATTAGAAGCATCGAAAAATCATATGGTTTTACAGTGAAATCAAAAGCCAGTGAGATTTATGTGCTGAATACGATTTCTTTACTCGATATTCAGGTTTCCGGTGTATTTAATTTCCCTGTCAGAAAAGATAGTTTTTTTACAACCAGGCTGGGTTTTAAAGTTGGAATTCCTTTAAGTGACAGTTATATTTTAAAAAGCAGTGACCTCTACAACCGTCTGTATTTTGATGAATGGAAATTAGAGTTGTTTCATATTCCAGATTATGTGGTTATTTCTCTTATGGCTTAAATAATATAATACCAGAGCAGCAAAGTTCACTAATTTACTGGCGAGAACAATACAACAGTATTCTCACACTCCCTGTGAGCGTGAGACCCATGCAGATTGGAATAGCGTTGGTGAAAAACGTGAAATGCCCGTGGGAATACGCATCCATCAGTTAAAATGCATAGGTAAAAAGATTTGGTGTGATTGCCGGTATTTCAAATTAATTATCATTTTTTGCTGGTGCAAACTGCCCAAGCATATCCTGAATAATCCAAATTGGAGTAAAAACATCAAAGCCCAAATCAATAGGCATATCCAGCTATCTGAATCTTTATATTGCCCAATTTTACCAATTGACAAATAAAAACGTTGTCGAAAGCAACAGGAATTGAGCAGGATACAAAACAGACACCAATTTTTTTACCCCTGTATGCAAAATTTTCGTGTCTATCTGTTTTTTATTTCTGCACTATTTTTTATCTTTGAACCGCATTGGCCATATCTGGCCAATTGTGTGTTTGGGGGTTAACATTTAAAAGGGTGGCTATTGAGCCGCCCTTTTTCCGTATAAAATACTGATAAACATGTTATTTTCTGAATTTACAATCATTAGATTTGTACACAAATCTAAAAATCAGACAACATGAAAAATCTTTTATTAACTGCGATTATTGCAACCTTGTTGGCGGCTTGTGCAAAAAGCGACAAAAACAACATGAAAGTGAATTCAGAAATACAAAAAAAAGCCAGTGAATTTGTGTCGTTTGCGTTAACGACTGATTTTAGTGTATTGACAGCAAAGGAAAAACAGATTTTACCACTGTTGTTGGAAGCATCAAAACTCATCGACGATTTATACTGGCAACAGGCTTACGGAAACAAAGATTCTTTATTAGCCGGAAACTATGATGAGTTTACAAAGAAATTTTTACAGATAAATTATGGTCCGTGGGAACGGCTGAATAACAATCAGCCTTTTATTGCCGGATTTGGCGAAAAGCCTGCCGGTGCTCAGTTTTATCCGACCGACATGACAAAGGAAGAGTTTGAAGTATGGGCCGATAGTTTGAAAACAAGTCCTTACACAATAATCAGAAGAAATACTGACAAACAGCTTGTTTCAGTTCCCTTTCACGTAGAATATAAGGAGAAAGTCGAAAGAATTGCTGCTTTAATCAATGAGGCTGCGGCATTGACTGAAGAACCCGAATTCAAAAAATATCTCGAAAAACGGGCAAAAGCATTACTGACTGATGACTATTACCAAAGTGATGTTGCCTGGATGGAGATGAAAAACAGTGCGCTCGACTTTGTTGTTGGTCCTATTGAAAGTTATGAAGATGCTTTATATGGCTACAAAACTTCTTATGAAGCTTATATCCTGGTAAAAGATATTGAATGGAGTAAAAAGCTTGAACGATTTTCCGTTCTTTTGCCCGAATTGCAAAAAAATCTGCCCTGCACACCGGAATATAAAAATGAGACTCCCGGAATTGATTCTGACATGAATGTTTACGATGCCATTTATTATGCCGGCGACTGCAATGCCGGCAGCAAAACCATTGCCATTAACCTTCCGAATGATGAACGCGTACGCGCCGACAAAGGCAGTCGTAAATTACAATTGAAAAATTCGATGCAGGCAAAATTTGAAAAGATTTTGGTTCCGATTAGTGATTTGCTGATTGCGGAAGACCAGCGGCAATATATCAAATTCGACGCTTTCTTCGAAAATACCATGTTTCACGAAGTAGCTCATGGCCTTGGGTTAGGAAATATCGTAAACAAAACTTCCACCGTTCGGGAAGCGTTGAAGGACAGCTACACGTCTATCGAAGAAGGAAAAGCCGACATACTGGGTTTATGGTGTGTTTACCAGCTCAACCAGATGGGAGAACTCGGACAAAAAGAAATGATGGAGAATTATGTCACTTTTATGGCGGGCATTTTCCGCTCGGTAAGGTTTGGAGCAGCCAGCGCACACGGCAAAGCCAACATGATGCGATTCAACTTCTTTCAGGATTTTGGAGCTTTTGAGCGCGATAGCATTTCTGGTACTTACCGCATAAATTTCGAAAAAATGCAGGAAGCCATGCTGATTTCATCAGGGCTGATTCTTAAAATACAGGGTGATGGTGATTATGCTACTGCTTCAAAACTAATTCAGGAACAAGGAATTATCAGGCCCGAATTGCAAAGCGACCTCGACCGCATTGGTGAAGCCGGAATTCCGCGCGACATCGTTTTTGAACAAGGAGACTGGAAGTGGTGAGCGAGTGGAAGAAAATGTGGTTGTTGGATACTGGATTAAGAGTAACTGGATTCTGATCATTGGAATTTGGTTTTTGAATACTAATTCCATTTTCGCATTCAGCATTTTCTTGTGCCGACTTCCAGCTTCGGTCTTCGGACTCCCGTCTTTCTTTTAACTTTTCATTAACAACGCAAGTACTTTATTCTGTTATATTTGCGGCATGATGTTGGGAAAACAAATATTGCTGGTTATCACGGGGATTATTTATTTCGTCTCCTCAACCGGCATTGTTGTGTACAAAACTAATTGTTCATGTCTTGGCAATGAAAAGGTTAGTGTTTATGTAACTCCCGAAACCTGCGATACAAAAATTCATCAACACCACACCCATACCGAGGAAAATAATTCGCTTTCGTGTTGTGCACACGAATGCCATGAGTGTGCCACTACCGAAGAAGGTTGTGGTTGTCAGTCGCCCGAAGCCTATTTTTTCAAACTCATCACTCCGGTGGTGAATGAAGAAGTGCTTTTTGTTAAACTGCAACCCGTTGAAATAAAGGCTGTTTTTGCCTGTTTGATTTCTGAAATTCTTTATGAAACAGAAAAGGAAACAAGTCTGCCCATCAATACTGGACCGCCGCCACTTACAAATACTTCATTCGATTTTCTTATTCAGATTCATCAGCTTAAAATCCCGTCGTTAGCTTAAGATTTCAGGTGTTAACCACTCATTGAGAATTTTTTTCAATTTTAAAATCTTAAGCTATAATGAGATACATAATCATTTTATTTCTGATTATGCCGATTTTCGGTAATGCACAAACCTTGAAAGGTGAGGTGTATGGGAATGAAAATAATGGCAAACAACCTCTACCGGGGGTAAATGTGTACTGGCAGGGAACAAATCAGGGTGCTGTTACCGGCAGTAACGGCGAATTTACCCTTAAAAAAAACAGTAACCAGCACATACTGATGGTGAGTTTTGTGGGGTACGAAACAAAAACAATTCATATCGACAATCCTGGAGAACCGCTGAAAATTGTGCTTGAACCCAACCTCGAATTAGCAGAGGTTACTGTAGTGCAAAAAGACCGCGGCACATACATTTCAGCCATCGAAACCATTAAAATGGAGCGCATCGGGAGTGCCGAACTGCACAAAGCAGCCTGTTGCAACCTGGCCGAAAGTTTCGAAACAAACCCTTCTGTCGATGTAAATTACAGTGATGCTGTTACAGGTGCCAAACAAATCAGGTTACTGGGATTAGACGGCGTTTATTCGCAATTGATGGTCGAGAACATTCCCGATTTGCGTGGTTTGGCAACCACTTTCGGGTTGAATTATATACCCGGACCGTGGATGGAATCGATTCAGGTTTCGAAAGGGGCTTCCTCGGTTTTAAGTGGTTACGAATCGGTTGCCGGTCAAATCAATGCCGAAATTAAAAAGCCTGATTCAGGCGAAATGCTTTACCTGAACGGGTACGCTAACGCCCACGGCCGGCTTGAGTTTAATGGCAATACCAACCTGAAAATGTATAAGGATATGGTTACCACCGGGCTGCTTGTTCATGCTTCGGTGCAAACCATGCGAAACGATGACAATGACGATGGTTTTATGGATGAACCGTTGTCAAATCAGTTACAATTTTCAAATCGGTGGAAGTTTACCAATTATAAAGGTTTTATGACACAGGTGGGCGTAAATGTGTTGATGGAAGACAGGCTGGGAGGTCAGATGGATGTTGAAAAAGATATGATACCCGCAGTTGGTGCCCCTTACGGGATCAATATCAAAACCAATCGGGTTTCGGGTTATCTGAAAACCGGGGTTGTTTCGAAAGATCAGCGGACAGCACTGGCATTTTTATCCAATTTTGCCGGACATAAGACCGACGCTTTTATTGGGACGACAAATTACGATGCCTCTGAAACCCGTTTTTATGGAAGTCTGATATTAACCCGTGACATTGATGTAAATGCGCATCATACCCTTAACTCCGGTGCCAGTTTTATTTATGATGATTTTTCAGAATCTATTTACAATCAGCAGCTTAATCGGGTGGAAAATGTTCCCGGATTATTTTCGGAATACACGCTGAAACCAACTGAGAATTTAACTTTTTTGGCGGGGGCCAGAGTTGATTTTCACAATATCTTCGGCACTTTTTTCACGCCGCGCATGCACTTCAGGTATAAAATGAACGACCATTTTACTGTGCGTGCCAACGCTGGAAAAGGCTACAGAACCGCCAATGTGGTTTCAGAAAACTACTACCTGCTTGCAGGTTACCGACAACTGGCTTTTGATAAAAATGCAATGCGGGAAGAAGCATGGAATTACGGAATCAGTCTGGTGCAGGATTACACTTTGTTGGGCCGGCCATTGCAAATCAATGCCGAATATTTCAGGACCGATTTTCAGTCGCAGTTGGTGGTAAACCGCGAATATTCGACAACTCAAATTGCATTAATGCCACTCGATGGAAAATCGTATGCCAATAATCTGCAGCTCGATATTCGTTTTCAACCTATTGAACGACTTGATGTTTTGCTTGCTTACCGCTGGAACGATACAAAACAGACAATCAATGGAGAATTAAAGGAGTTTCCGTTGAACAGCCGTTACAAAGGACTTATTAACCTGAATTATACCACCAACCTGAAAAAATGGATGTTCGATTATACCATTCAGTTCAATGGGGGAGGGCGCATTCCGCGACCTTACGAGGATTGGATGAACCTTGCCGATATGTCGGGTGATTATTTCGAATTTCAGCCATTTACTGTAATGAATGCGCAGGTTACCAAGTATTTCAGGCATTGGAATATGTACCTGGGAGCAGAAAACCTGACCGACTTCAAACAGCCAAATCCGGTTGAAGGTGCGGACAATCCCTGGGCTGCAGGTTTCGATGCCACCAACATTTGGGGACCGGTGGTTGGAAGAAAGGTTTACATGGGAGTTCGGTTTAACCTAAATTACAACTGAGAGTAACAATTAAAAATGAGAAATTAAAAATTAAAAAATTGAGAATATGAAAAAGTTAGTATTTATCATCGGGTTAATCCTCATTACAATCGGGAATCTATCGGCACAAAAAGTTGAAAACAATGTCGTTTGCTTTAAATCAAACATGGATTGTGCCAACTGCGAAAAAACAATTACTGAACACCTCAAATTCGAAAAAGGTGTGAAGGATTTGAAAGTTGACCACTCTTCGAATACCATTTACATAGAGTACAAAGCGGATAAAAATACCGACGAAGGATTTGCAAAAGCCATTGAAAAAAAGGGTTACATAGCCATTAAAATTTCAAAGGCTGATTATGAAAAGACACTGAAAGAAACTGCCGAGAAAGGCCATGTTCACGAAGCGGAGGTTCATAAAGTTAGAAACAATTAATGTTGATGGTGGTTAAATGATAAAAGCCCGCCGAACCGTTTTTACCGGTTGAAGGCGGGCTTTTTTATTTTAAGTTGAGAGGAATATTTTTTATTTGTAAAGAATTAATTTCTCAACATTTATTCCCTTGTAAAACCTGTAAATATTCCGCTTCCTGGAAACAGCGCATCATTCAGCCACAAAACACGGCCATTTTTTACCGCCGTGAAATAGGCATCGTACGTTTTGGGTTTGCCTTCGATATCGGAAAATGCTATCTGCCAGTTGTTAGGAACATTGAATTTTCCTTCGCCTTTTGCCTGCGCAAAATTGGCATTTCCACCATACGAATTTGCTGCTGCCAGTTGCCATGAGTATTTTTTCATGCTGCCGAAATTGAAAGACTGCGACGAGGTATAAGTACTCATTCCGGCACTCATACCTGTGTAAATGTTGGTATAAAAAGTATTGCTCGAATAATGGTCGCTCCACTTGCCGGTATTTTCAAGGTCGGTAGCTGCAACGGCAAATTTGTTGTAACCTGTCATTTGTTCAAGTTTATCAAAAACCACTGATTCGGCTTTTACAGTAGAACCACTGTTTAGATCAACAACCCAACCACCCATGTATTCCGAAAGTGAACCCCATCGCACCGATTCAGGATTAAATCCGAATTCACTGATAAAATCGTTGTTGGTAGTCGAAACTAATTCAATCCAGCCACCGCCGCGCCTGAACAATACAATAAAAACCTTATTGCCCGAAGCATTTTCCACTTCGTAACCTATTGCAAAATAAGGTCGGTTAAAATCCTCAACATAACTTGTTTTGAAATTGCTCAGGTTACTGTAACGCGGAGCTACAAGTATATTCCAAGCAGTTTTGGTAAGGGCATCGGGTTCGGCCGGGAAAATGGTTCCTTCCTTCGGATAGTGCAGCAGTACTTTGATATTTCCTTTTTTAACTTCCACCCAATCATTTTCAATTGTACTTTTCATTCAAACTAAGATACTACATTGCCGAATCGGGCTTGTTGGCATTAATAAATGCCTTTTCAATTTTGAAAAGCAACTTTATTTTGTTTGTATCGGCAACAGAATGGGCAAACTTAGTCATCAAACTATCCAGATAAGTCTGTGCATTCACATTCTGAAATAAAAACAGAAATAAAGTCGCAATTAAAATTTTGTTTCTCATTTTATATTCAAAATTAATATCCAAATTAAGAGCAAAAAAGTAAACTGTAAAATCCTGTAAAAACAGGATTTTGATACAACTAACTGAAAATCCTGTTTTTACAGGAGAGTGGATTTTGATTTCCCATTGATAATAATGGTGAACAATAGTATTTTTGCCGATTTACTTTGCAGTTCATTAAATGGATTTTTCAATAAAACCATTAGTTTTGAGATATTGTTTTAAAAAACTCAACCTTTTAAGTTATGAAGACAATTTTTTATTTCGGTTCGATTTTCATTTTTCTTGGATTTGTATCCTGTCAACCGGAAAAACCAACGGGTGAATGGCAAACAGTTTTTAACGGCGAGAATCTCGATGGATGGAAGATAGCGGTTGAGAATCCCGGAAGTATTACCGTTGAAGATGGCACAATTAAATGTAATGGTGAGCGCAGCCATCTTCAACGGTAATACTTCCGGGATTCTCAA
>DYSZ01000296.1 GCA_020726265.1 Draconibacterium orientale | reverse complement strand
TAAATAATCATTCAAAATGGGTAACGCATTAACAAAAACAGAGTTCAGCTTTCCGGGACAGGTGAGTTTGTACAAAGGGAAAGTGCGCGACGTGTATAACATCAACAACGACTTCCTTGTAATGGTGGTTTCCGACCGCATTTCGGCTTTCGATGTGGTGCTGCCCAAAGGAATTCCATACAAAGGACAGGTGCTGAACCAGATTGCAGCGAAATTTCTCGATGCAACTGCCGACATCGTTCCTAACTGGAAAATTGCATCGCCCGATCCCAACGTTACTGTTGGTCATATGTGCGAACCTTATAAAGTAGAGATGGTTATCCGTGGCTACCTTACCGGTCATGCTGCCCGCGAATACAAACTGGGCAAACGAATGCTTTGCGGCGTTCCCATGCCTGAAGAAATGGTTGAAAACCAGAAATTCGCCGAACCCATAATTACACCAACTACCAAAGCTTCTGAAGGTCACGATGAAGATATTTCGCGCGAAGAGATTATTGCGCAGGGTATTGTTGACAAAGCGGAATACGAAATGATGGAGGATTACACCCGCAAACTTTTTCAGCGCGGAACCGAAATGGCAGCGGAAATGGGATTGATTCTGGTGGATACAAAATACGAATTCGGGAAAAAAGACGGCAAAATTTATCTTATCGACGAGATTCACACACCCGATTCGAGCCGCTATTTTTACGCCGAAGGTTATGCCGAAAGGCTTGCCAAAGGCGAAAACCAGAAACAGCTTTCAAAAGAATTTGTGCGACAGTGGCTTATCGAAAACGGATTCCAGGGCAAAGAAGGACAAACTGTACCGTTTATGAGCGATGAGTTTGTGACTTCGGTTTCTGACCGCTACATTGAGCTTTATGAAAACATTACCGGCGACGAATTTCAAAAATCGGATGCCTCAAAAATTGAAACCCGTATTGAAAGCGCTGTAAATGAGTTTTTAAAATCAGTTTAAAAATGTTAAGTCATAGTATCACTCAAAGTGATGCTATGACTTAACATACCAATACTATGAAAACTAAACAATTACTACTGATTTTTACGCTCTTTGCGTTTGCTGTGTCGGTTTTTGCCCAGGACGAATTTACACTGGTAAAAGTGGGCGACGCTGCTCCCGATTTTTCGTTTTCAACCGAAAACGGCCAGACGAAAAAACTTTCGGAACTAAAAGGCAAAATAGTGTGGATTAATTTCTTTGCTACCTGGTGCGGCCCGTGCCGACAGGAATTGCCACACCTGCAAAAAGAGGTGTACGACAAACTGAAAAACAACAAGAATTTTGAACTGATTATTCTGGGCCGCGAACACTCGTGGGAAGAAATCAACAAATTTAAAACCGACAACAAATTCAACATCCCTTTTTACCCCGATACAGCCCGAAAAGTTTTTTCTCTTTATGCCAAACAAAACATTCCGCGCAATTTTGTGATTGGCAAGGATGGAAAAATTGCTGTCTGTTCAACAGGCTTTACCGAAAAAGAGTTTGCCAAAATCATCGGCAAAGTGGAGGAGATACTGAAATAATAAGTGGAATCGATAAACAGAAAACTGTCAGATGAACATTTGACAGATTTTTTTGTTCCGAAAACAAAATCTGAGATTAAGATTTTCGTACATTACTGGTGATTTTCAAACGAATTAACAACTAAAATTAAAGGAAAATGAAAAAATTGTCGCTAATCGCAGCCGTTATGCTTTCGGTTGCTGTCTTTCAATCGTGCAACGAACCATTGGTAAACGAGCCAACAAGTGATGAGTTATCACTGAAATCGGCCGATGGCAAAAAAAGCTACATTGTGGTTTTAAAAGACACTGAACTTGAAACTGAACTTGCTGCAGTAAAAGGTTATGAAGCAAAACAGGGAAAAGCAAAATCGGCAGCCGAAAAAATCATGAAACGCGCCGGAATTACCGATGGTGAACTTGGATTTGTGTATGGCTCGGCTATTAAAGGATTCTCCGTTAAAATCGCACCCG
>DYSZ01000124.1 GCA_020726265.1 Draconibacterium orientale | reverse complement strand
GTACCTTTTTTTACAGTCACACAACCGTCGGCAACAACCCATTCTGCAGCTTCGCCTTTGCCGTTGGTCCACTCGTTCAGATTAGTTCCGTCAAACAAAACAATGGCATCAGAAGGCGCATCGGCCGTAGTTTGACCAGCTGTGATTACCGGAATCTCCGGTTCCCAGATTTCGGTCATTTCCGGTTTCATTTTCATCGGTTCTGGTGTTTGGGCAAATGTGGTTATTGCAGCAAGAATCAGCATAATAAAAATTGAACAGTTTTTCATCTTTTGATTTTATTAATTTGATTATTAATTAGTTGATCAAATCAAGTATTTTCTTTACTAAACGGATTATAAAATCATTAGTGCCCCCGGAAACCTTTCTGATTATCAATGACTCATTTAAAAGAAAGACTTTATGAATTCGCACACAACTTTTTAATGGCAAAATTAAATTCGAATAATCCTCATCATTGAGCTTTAAAGAAAGTCCATCATTTCTAACTTTTGAAGTAATTTGTACAAGAAGATAATCTCCGGTTTGGTTTACTTTCTCGTTCAGAATTACCAATGCCGGTCTTTTTTTATACTCATTTCCAATAGTAAATGGAAAGGAAACTGACACAATATCTCCCTGTTTAAACATCTTCAACGGTTTTATAAAATCTCGTCCCAACGCGAATCTTCATCACTTTCCCATTCTTCAGCAAGACTCTGTTCAGCGACTAATGAAACAACATCAATTTCTCCTTCTGTTACTTTGTATGATTCCAGATAATCCAAGTCATCCAACAGTTTCTTCAATCTCGGAATATTATTCTTTCTGATTTTTCTCAATCTTTTCCATATTCAATATGCAAACAATATCAAAAAAAAGTAACAATTATAATCCAAGTTCTTCCATAATTGCTTCGATTTTTTCTTCCGCCTTTTTTTCTGCTTCGTCAAACTCACTGCGCGACACAAGTTTTCCTTTTACTTCGAAATAGAATTTAATCTTTGGCTCTGTTCCCGACGGGCGAACTGAAATTTTGGTTCCCTCGGCAGTATAAAACTGAAGTACATTTGAAGTGATTTTCTGGTCGATTGGTTTTTCTTCGCCGGTAAGCAGGTTTCTGGCTACCAGTGTTTCGTAATCTTTTACCCACTCCATGGGCGAACCACCCAGCTGTTTTGGAGGGTTGTTGCGGAAACGCACCATTATCTGTTCAATTTCGGCTGCACCGGTCATTCCTTTTCGAACGATGTATTTCATTTTTTCTTTCGAAAATCCGTATTCGAGATAAATATCCTGCAACAATTCGTACAAGGTTTTACCCTGGTCGATGCCCCAGGCGGCAATTTCCGCCATTAGCGCGCAAGATGAAACTGCATCTTTGTCGCGTACAAAATCAGCGGGCATAAAACCAAAGCTTTCTTCGCCGCCGCCGATGTATTTTTTCTTTCCTTCGAGCTCGCGAATGATTTCGGCAATAAACTTAAACCCGGTAAAAACATCGAAATATTCAATGTTGTTCCGCCGGGCAATTTCGGCAATCAACTCGGTTGAAACGATTGTTTTCACCACAAACTCGTTACCTTTTAACGTACCCGACTCCTTCATTTTTGTGATGATGTAATAAATAAAGAGCAGTGCGGTCTGGTTTCCGTTCACGATTATATATTTCCCTTTATCGTTTTTTACCACCACGCCAATCCTGTCGGCATCGGGGTCCGAAGCCATTACCAGGTCGGCTCCAACTTCGTATGCTTTTTTGATGGCCATTTCCATGGCGGCCTGTTCTTCGGGGTTGGGAGAAATAACGGTTGGAAAATCCCCACTCACCACATCCTGTTCAGGAACATTGAAGATATTGGTAAACCCGAATTTGCGCAGCGCTGCCGGAATAAGTTTCACACCTGTACCATGAATGGGAGTGTAAACGATTTTCATGTTTTTATGGCGTCCAACCACATCGGGCGAGATGGAAACCGATTTTACCTTTTCGAGGAATTTTTCGTCCATTTCGGCACCCATAATTTCAATCAGTGAATCGGGCCCGTTAAACCGGATGTCTCCGGGTTTTATTTTCAAAACCTCATCAACAATATTTTCGTCGTGTGGTGCCACAATCTGTGAGCCGTCGTCCCAATAGGCTTTGTACCCGTTGTATTCTTTGGGGTTGTGCGAAGCTGTAAGGATAATTCCGCTCTGGCAGCCCAGTTCGCGAATGGCAAACGAGAGTTCAGGTGTTGGCCGCAAATCTTCAAACAAATAAGCTTTTATGCCGTTGGCGGCAAATATACGAGCGCTGCTTTCGGCAAAAAGGCGGCTGTTGTTGCGGCAATCGTAACCGATGGCAACTTTTATTTGCGACAGCCCGGCAAAATTCTTTTTCAGATAATTACTTAGACCCTGAGTGGCAGCACCCACTGTATAAATATTCATTCGGTTGGTTCCAACGCCCATGATTCCGCGCAAACCACCGGTCCCAAACTCAAGTGTCCGGTAAAAAGAATCGATTAATTCGGTTGTATCAGCATTGTCGAGCAACGCCTGAACAGCTTTTCTTGTGTTTTCATCGTAAACCGGCGAAAGCCATTCCTGTGCTTTTGCCCGTACTTCGCTTAATAAGGTATCGTTTTCCATAATATTTAGTTTTTAACGTTTTTAAATTCATATTCCAATTCACTTTCCAAAACAATGTCACCTGCTTCAGATTGCTTTATCCCGGGTTCCACTTTTTCAATTAAAATAAATCTTTCAACCAATTCATCAATTGAAAACTCTTCCAGAAAATGTTCAATCTCTCTCCTTAGTTTTGCTTTTGTCAGTATGATTTTACAAGTGCTAATTTTACCAAATTCATCAATCAAAATATTTCATTTCAATTTTTCAAGACAAATCTTTAAACTATCTTTCCAATACGGTATTTCAATTTCAAAGGTTTTTTTGATTTTCGTTTTGTCGAGTACACCAAAAGCGGGTCGTTTGGCAGGTGTTGGGAACTGGTCGGAGCGTACCGGGTTTACTTTTACATTTTCTCCTGACAATTCGAAGATGACTTTTGCAAAATCGTACCAGCTTGCAACTCCTTCGTTTGAAAAATGGTAAACACCCGGCACAAAACTATCCGGTTGATTTTCTGCTTTTCCGATGATTGAAAGAATGGCCCCGGCGAGGTCGGTGGCATAAGTTGGCGTACCCACCTGATCGAAAACCACATTCAGTTCGCCGCGTTCGCGTCCCAGCCGAAGCATGGTTTTTACAAAATTATTTCCAAAAGCTGAATACAACCACGAAGTTCGGATAACCACAGTAGCCGGGTTCGAAGCAAGTGTATGTGTTTCGCCTTCATGTTTGGTTTGCCCATAAACGCTTACCGGTTTTACCACATCGGTTTCGGTGTAAGGGTTGTGACCACACCCATCGAAAACATAATCGGTGGAAATCTGAATTAGCTTTGCACCTGTTTTTCTAGCATAGTCGGCCAGCAGTTTTGGAGCCAGCGTATTTACTTTCCAGGCAATTTCCCAATCGGTTTCGGCCTTATCGACCGCGGTGTAAGCGGCACAGTTAATAACCACAGCCGGATGATTATCGGCAAAATAAGCTTCAACCGCCGGTTCGCTTGTAATATCGAGCGTGTCGGCATCGGTAAACAAAAACTGCCAGCCAGGATAGTTCCCTGCCAGTTCCTTAATTTCGCTCCCCAATTGTCCGTATGCCCCTGTAACCAGAATTTTCATCGTTTGTAATAAATAAAATTCATTTCGGCTGCATCAAAAAATGGTGCATTTCTATCTTTTTCAGAAACTATGTAATCATTTTCAGCCAACTGCCAGTCGATTCCCAGTTTTGGGTCGAAAGGATTAATTCCCCGTTCCGACTCTTTGTGGTAACCGTTATCGCATTTGTACGAAAAAATGGCTATTTCACTTAAAACCGAAAAACCATGCGCAAAACCGCGGGGAATAAAAAGTTGATTTTTCGATTTTTCGTTGAGTTCGAGGCCAAACCACTGACCAAAAGTAGGAGAACCCTGCCGCAAATCGACGGCCACATCGTAAACCGCACCTTGCACCACCCGCACAAGTTTGGTTTGTCCGTAGGGATTAAGCTGATAATGCAACCCGCGAACCACTCCCCTAACCGATTTTGACTCGTTGTCCTGAATAAATTCGGTATAAACACCTGCTTCAGTGTACCTTTCCTGGCGGTACGATTCAAAAAAATAACCCCGTTCGTCTTCAAAAACACCGGGTTCAATAACAAATAATCCCTCTATCGGGGTTTCTGTAATCTTCATCATTTAATTTCAGAATGAAAATATTTGCTTTTCGGCCAGTTGAATCAGGTACTGTCCGTATTGATTTTTACTTAACGGTTTTGCCAGATCGAGTAACTGCACTTTGCTGATGAACCCCTTTTTATAGGCAATTTCCTCGATGCACGAAACTTTCAGTCCCTGCCGTTGCTCGATAGTGGCAATAAAATTCGATGCCTGCAGCAAGCTATCGTGTGTACCGGTGTCGAGCCAGGCGAAACCACGACCAAGAAGTTTTACATTCAACCTGTCTTCGTTGAGATACAACCGGTTGAGGTCGGTAATTTCAAGTTCGCCCCGTTTCGATGGTTTCAGGTTTTTGGCCTTCTCAACCACGTCATTCGAGTAAAAATAGAGCCCTGTAACTGCATAATTCGATTTTGGTTTTTCAGGTTTTTCTTCAATGCTGATTACTTTTCCTGTTGGGTCGAATTCCACAACACCGTATCTTTCAGGGTCGTTTACGTAATACCCGAAAACAATTGACCCGTCTTCCAACGCGGCTGCTTCTTCCAGAATACTTCTGAAATTGTAACCATAGAAAATATTGTCGCCCAGAATAAGGCAGGCATTGTCGTTCCCAATAAATTCCTCGCCCAGAATAAAAGCCTGTGCAAGTCCGTCGGGCGAAGGCTGTATTTTATAGGCTAACTTTAACCCCAATTGTGAACCATCGCCCAGCAGATTTTGGTACAAACCAATGTCAGTTGGCGTTGAAATAATGAGTATTTCCCTGATTCCGGCCAACATGAGTACCGAAAGCGGATAATAAATCATCGGTTTATCGTACACAGGTAAAATTTGTTTTGATATTGAACGGGTTATGGGGTAGAGCCTTGTACCCGAACCGCCGGCAAGAATAATTCCTTTCATTCAGTTTAATATTTGAAAATTTTAAAATCTATTCAAAAGTAACAAAAGAAAAAAACCTGCAAAGCAAACAAGCTGTTCATGCAATTTAAAAAATTAATTAAACCCGGCTCAACTGAAATAAATGGCCTAACCCTTTGAATTAAATGAATTAAGTTTTACTTTTGCGCGCGTTTTTATAACAATTATAATGTCTAACTCATTAATTTTATTGAAATTACATGACTGAAGAAAAAAATGAAAATCTTGAAATGGAGGTAACAGAAACTCCGGTTCAGGAAGAAAATCAGGTTGCTGAAACAGTAGCCGAAACAACGGAAGAGGCAGCTGCTGTTGCCACTGAAGAAATTGCCACCGAAGAAGAAGTTGAGGTATTGGCTGAAATGGATTTAAAACCTCAGACTAAAACCAGTGAACCAACAGTTGAACCCGAAGAATTTGACTGGGCCAGCCTCGAAGTGGGTCTCGATGCATACTCTGTAACAGAGAGAGACAAACTGGCCGACATGTACAACAACACGCTGAACACAGTTTCGGAAAAAGAAGTGCTGCAAGGCACCGTAATTTCGCTGAACAAACGCGAAGTGGTTGTTGATATCGGGTACAAATCAGACGGTATCGTGAACATCAACGAATTCCGTTACAATCCCGATTTAAAAATTGGCGACAAAATCGATGTTTACATCGAAAGCCTTGAAGACAAAAAAGGACAGATGATCCTGTCGCACAAACAGGCACGCTCAACCCGCTCATGGGATCGCGTGAATGAGGCGCTTGAAAGCGACGAAATCATTAAGGGATATATTAAATGCCGCACCAAAGGTGGTATGATTGTGGATGTGTTTGGTATCGAAGCATTCCTCCCGGGATCGCAAATCGATGTGAAACCAATCCGCGACTACGATGTATTTGTTGGTAAAACCATGGAATTCAAAGTTGTTAAAATCAACAACGAATACCGCAACGTGGTTGTATCGCACAAAGCACTCATCGAAGCAGAACTCGAACAACAGAAAAAAGACATCATCGGTAAACTCGAAAAAGGTCAGGTTCTGGAAGGAACTGTTAAAAACATCACTTCGTACGGTGTATTTATGGACCTCGGCGGTGTTGACGGCCTTATCCACATCACCGACCTTTCGTGGGGACGTATTTCGCACCCCAGCGAAATTGTGGAACTCGACCAGAAACTCAACGTGGTTATCCTCGATTTCGATGATGACAAAAAACGCATTGCTCTTGGTTTGAAACAGTTAACACCACATCCGTGGGATAACCTCGACGAAAAACTGAAAGTAGGCGATAAAGTAAAAGGTAAAGTTGTGGTTATTGCCGACTACGGTGCATTTGTTGAAATTGCCACCGGCGTTGAAGGGTTGATTCACGTTTCGGAAATGAGCTGGAGCCAGCACCTGCGCAGCGCTCAGGACTTCCTGAAGGTAAGCGACGAAGTGGAAGCTTCAATTCTTACCCTGGATCGCGACGAACGCAAAATGTCGTTGGGTATCAAACAACTGAAATCAGACCCATGGGAAAACATCGACACACGTTACGGTGTTGGAAGCAAACACAAAGCTACAGTGCGTAACTTCACCAACTTTGGTGTGTTTGTTGAAATTACCGAAGGCGTTGACGGGTTAATCCACATTTCGGATTTGAGCTGGACGAAAAAAATCAAACATCCGTCGGAATTCACCGCTATTGGCGACGAAATTCAGGTGGTTGTTCTTGATATCGACAAAGAAAACCGTCGTTTGAGCCTCGGCCACAAACAACTCGAAGAAAATCCATGGGATGTTTTTGAAACCATTTTCACAACCGATTCAATTCACGAAGGAACAGTGATTGAACTGATGGACAAAGGCGCAGTAATTGCACTTCCATACGGAGTTGAAGGTTTTGCAACACCACGCCATCTTGTAAAAGAAGACGGTACATCGGTGAAACAAGACGAAAAACTCGACTTTAAAGTCATCGAATTTAACAAATCAGCCAAACGTATCATCGTATCGCACTCACGTATTGCCGAAGATGAAAAACGTTCGGAAGAAAATGCAAAACGTAAAGCACAGGCCCGGCCAGGTAAAAAAGCCGCTCCTGTAGCCGAAACTACACTCAATATCGAAAAAACCACTTTGGGTGACATCAGCGAATTGGCTGCATTGAAAACCCAAATGGAAGAGAATGAGAAAAAAGATAAGTAGTTTAAGTTTGCATTTTAGCAGAATTTCGTAAATTGAGGCATGGCATTCGAGATTACAAAGAATGGAAATCATACCTTGATTAAGGTAAATTCCGACAGACTTGACACCAACAACGCTCCCGGTTTAAAATCGGAGCTGGTAATGGTAAACAACAAAGGCGAAAAAAACATCGTTCTCGATTTAAGCAGTTGTAATTACTGCGACTCATCGGGGTTACGCTCGGTACTTGTTGCCAACCGGCTGTGCGAAGATGCCATTGGAACGTTTATTCTTTGTGGGTTGCAGCCCGACGTGGATAATCTGGTTAAAATTTCGATGCTCGACACCATTTTGCTCATCACAAATACGGTGGAAGACGCAAAGAATTTGCTGGAAAAAAAGGAAAATCTGAAACCAGATGCCCTTTGAAATAACCATACTCGGAAGCAATTCGGCATTACCCACATCAGACAGATATCCAACCGCCCAGGTAGTAAACCTGCTTGGGCGGTTTTTTTTGCTCGATTGCGGAGAAGGAACACAAATACAACTCCGCCGCAACAAAATCGGGTTCAGCAAAATAAAACACATCTTTATTTCACACCTTCACGGCGACCACTATTACGGCCTCATCGGGCTGATATCGACCATGAACCTGCTGGGAATTAAAACCGACCTCCACATTTATGCGCCATCCGAAATCAAAAACCTGATTCAGCCACAGCTCGATTTTATTAAAGGTGAAATGACAGTGAACCCCATTTTTCATCCGCTCGATTTTAAAAAACCACGACAGATTTTTGCCGACAAAAAAGTGGAAGTACTCTCCTTCCCCGTAAAACACAGCATTTCAACCTGTGGATTTCTGATTCATGAGTTGCCGCGCGAAGCCAACATCCGCCGCGACATGATTGAAGCGTACAAAATTCCGGTGGCAAAAGTCAGGGAGATAAAAGCCGGTGCCGACTTTGTGACGCCCGATGGCGATTTAATTCCCAACGAACGATTGACATGGCCACCGTTTCAACCACGGCAGTATGCATTTTGCACCGACACTGCCTTTTATCCGCCCATTGCCGAAGTGGTACAAAATGTGGATATCCTTTACCACGAAGCCACTTTTTTAAATGACATGCGCGAATATGCCGCAAAAACGCTGCACTCAACCACCACCGACGCTGCCGAAATGGCAAAGCTGACCCATGCAAAAAAACTGCTGATTGGTCATTTTTCGGCCCGTTACCACAACCTTACACCTTTTGAAAACGAAGCCCGCGAAATTTTCGAAAACACTGAAATTGCCCGCGAAGGAAAAACCTACACGATATTATCGGAGCGGGAAACGAGAAGCTAATGCTGGAAGTTGGAAGCTGGATTCTGAATACATGTTACTGGATGCTGGATATTCGATTCCCGATACCGGATGCTGAAATTTGGATTTGAAAAGGGTGACTGATTAAGATTGGTTGTGAAATACTGATTACTGGTTACTTCCGCTGCCTGCCTCCATTGGATTTTTTGATTTGAATTTTGGAATCTGCAGCCCCATTGCCGGTATCGCCTCAAGCCAGTTCGAATTTGAATTTTGGAATTTGCTTCCTGGAATTTGTCACGAAGGGACTGAATTAGAATAATCCTGTCCCGCCTCAGGCGGGATTAACCCGGAGACAAGCCACGCCCACATTCCCTTGTCGGAGCTTTGAAACACTGTTGTTTTAATGCGGCGAGCCTCCAATCAGTATCAGCTGTGCCTGCAACCCGACCTTACAGTTCAATGGCTCTTCACACGGTATTCGTAATAGTCTGGTTTATCATCCCAAAGAAAAATTACTGAATCATTATATTTCACGTTGTAAGATTTACTATCTTGGCAACACCTTATCAAAATAGCTATCAGAATTTTAGAAATAAACTAAACCGAAGGATTACACAGGCATAAAAACAAAAATTCAGCACAACCCATGGTTTTAACCCTAAAAAAAATAGAACACAGGGGCGCAGAACAGATTGGTATTTTTTTACCATACGCTGCCGAAGCTAACCAAAAATTGAAATCAATTGGCGCGGTTTACAGTGCAACATTGCGTTGCTGGTACATGGGTTACAGCGTTGCGAATTACCAGTTGTTACAAAAGAATTTCGACCAGATAATTATAGAAAACCCGAAACCTGTAAATGCAAAAACAGCACCGGTGGCCGGCCCTGAAAGCCGTGACCTTCCACCCATAGTTACTTCAGCATCGGTGAATGAAAAAACAGATGACAGGGTAACGAAATTTCCTGAAAAGACTGTTGAGAAAGCTGCTCAGGAACATAAAGCGGAAATTCCGCTTGCACAAAAGCTGCGTTTGCAATTGCACGAAAACATTGGGAAATACTGGGTTTTCAGTTTAAACTATCATTTTGCCGTGAGCAAGGAACTGCTCAAGGTAAAAGGAATTTACTGGAATAAAGCGCAAAAGGTTTACATGGCCATGCGGATGCCGGGGGTAAAGGATAAGGCAGAAGAAATTCTGCAGATTCCCGGTTTTTTCCCGGCCGACTTTTTTGAAAAGGAAAATCCGGTAAGTAAGGATTTAATACTGATGGTAAAACCACACATCGACGATAGCCGGTGGATGCAGGTTTTTATACCTCCGGTTTTTATGTTGAGGGAAAAAATAAAGCGTTTTGCGATGTCGCGGTACAGTGTGCCGCACGGGTGCTATCTTTTACCGGCTGCGCCCGATGTTTACAAAGCTTTAACGGTTCATTACGAACCCGAAAAGGTTATTTTTAAAAACTTGCTTGCAGCGGGATATCTCAAAAAAGAGAACATGCCCAACCAAAAACAGTTTCTGCTGCAAAAAGCCAAAAACCAGGTTCTTGAAAAAATCCCTGAAACAGCACGCGAATATATGGTTGCAATGATGGACACTATGCTTGCCAACAACCTGAGCGACTCCACCATAAAAAGTTACGGAAATGCATTTTACCGGTTTTTACACGACAACAATTTCAGCAATCCGGCCACTTTAGATAAAAAGCAGATTGTAAAATACCTTGGCGGATTAATGGAAAAGGGACTTTCGTCCACCACCGGGCATACGTTGATAAACGCGCTGAATTATTATTACCGGCTTGTTGAAAATAACCTGAATATTGAGTTAAAGCTGCCACGGCCAAAAAAAGAAAAAAAGCTGAGGGTGATATTCACACCGGAGGAATGTGCCGCCATATTTACCACCGTTGACAACCCAAAACACAAACTGGCGCTGATGATTGCTTATGGCGCTGGTTTGCGGGTAGGCGAAGTGGTTACATTAAAGTGGGGCGATATTTTACTGGCCGAGCAAAAAATACATGTAAAAAACGGGAAGGGTAAAAAAGACCGGATGGTGATGCTACCTTATTCGGTTTTGGTACTGCTCGAAAATTACAGGGCACTGCACCCCGGTAACGATTATGTTTTCGGCGGTCAGTTTGCCGGGGCGCACTACAGCAAAGGGAGCGTGCAAAAAGTAATGGCGGCAGCACTTGAAAAAAGTGGCCTTTCGAAAAAAGGGAGCGTACACAACCTGCGCCATTCGTTTGCTACGCACCTGATTGAGGCAGGAACCGATATCCGCTATATCCAAGAGTTGCTGGGTCATTCGAGTATAAAAACCACGATGATTTACACGCATGTAACCAATAAAGCAATCAATCGGATTCAAAGTCCGTTGGACAGGTTAAACTTAAAACCCGAAGATAAAAACGATAATAAAAATGACAAAAAAGTATAAGAACTTCGGGGGATTAACTAGTTGGCAACAAGTGTAAAAAGACAGACGAGCAAACAGAAACGATAGTGATAAAAT
>DYSZ01000123.1 GCA_020726265.1 Draconibacterium orientale | reverse complement strand
ATCATATATTTTTCGCAAACTTTTAAGCAAAACAGGCAATTCGCGCTTTTCAATAAGCCCAACCGATTCGAGCATTGTGATATGTGCCATCGAACCCAGAATATCAAACGGTGCCAGGTAAATATCAAGTTCACGGTCGTTACCAACCGTAAATTTTTCGATGGCCTGATTCACCGGAATGCCTTTTTCCCAAAGTTTCATTTGCAAAAATAGTTTGATTTGTGGCAAATATATTCAATTGTGCCGGAAGAGCAATATTTACGTGTGAGCCATAACGATACTGTATTTCGGATTAACAGAAATATTTGCGACTTTTATTGCAATTTTGCACCACTTCATTACCGCAGAATTATGCTGAAAAACAAATCGCTTCAAATCATATTGATTTTTATCGCAGCGGTTGGTTTGTGGAGCTACATAGCCGGCTTGCCCATCGATGTTACACGCGATGCCGGTAAATACGCAACCATTTCAAAAGAAATATTTCAAAACAGAAATTACATTAACCTCACCATTCACGGCGATGCTTACGACCAGAAAACACCCATGCTTTTCTGGCTTGGCGCGCTGGGTTTTGCCATTGGCGGAATTTCGAATTTCTGGGTTAAACTACCTGTTTTGCTTCTTGTTTTTGCCGGATTTTTTTGGGCTTACCGCTTGGGGAAAAGCTTGTACAACCAGCGGGTTGGAATTTTAACCGCCGTTTTTCTTGCATTCTCGACCATGTACATGCTTTACAGTATGGACATTCATGCCGACACGCCATTGCAAGCATTTATTACGCTGGCGTTGTGGCAGCTTTTCGAATTCATAAAAACCGGAAAAACAAAACACTGGTTTTGGGGGTTCACCGCCGTTGGACTTGCAATGTTAAGCAAAGGTCCGATTGGCGCAGCCATTCCGGCATTTGCTGTAATTGGCCATATTTTAATCAAAAAAGATTTTCGCCGGTTGGCCGACTGGCGCTGGTATGCTGGAGTGGTTCTGGCATTTCTGGTGGCGAGCCCGGCGCTAATCGGATTGATGAACCAGTTTGGCTGGGAGGGAATCCGCTTTTTCTTTTGGGAAAATAATGTCGTCCGCATCACCGGAACTTATATTCAGGCCAAAAACGACCCTGCTTTTTATATTCACAACCTGCTTTATCTTTTTCTTCCGTGGACATTTCTGTTTTTTATTTCGGTTTACAAAGAGTTCAATATGCTGATAAAGAATCGGTTTCAATCAGTAGAATTTTTCACATTTACAGGAATCTGGATATTTTTCCTCATTATCAGTGCTTCGAGTAACCAGGCGCCCAATTACATTTTTTCGATTTTCCCGCTGATTGCCGTTCTAACCGCCAAATGGGCAGATATTGCACTTGAAAAACAACCAAAATTAGCCCTGATTTTCGTTGGCACACAACATTTTGTGGTTGGCCTAACATGGCTGATGATTGTGATTTTGGTATTTTACCTTTTCCCAAAACCTGAATTTTACTTTTGGCTCGTTGCATTTGCGGCAGTTATTTTGACTTTTTTTGTATTTAAAAAAATGAAGGAACCGGTATTCAGGCTTATTTTACCATCGCTGCTGGCCTTTTCGGTTTTAATGTTTTTGCTGAACACCCACGTTTTTCCGTTCATTTTCAGTCATCAGGCACCGCCAAAAGCAGCAAGATATTACACAACCCATGCTGCTGCCGGCGAAAAACTGTACAATTACAAATACCCGCAATACGAACTTTTCTTTTATAGCGAACCTCAGGCGATACAACTAAAAAACGAAGAACAGTTCAAAGCTGTTTCGCTTGAAAAAGTCAGCTGGATTTTTACAAATCCTGAAGGGCTTAAAGATTTTGAAAAATTACAGATTCAGCCCGATACAATTTTTGAATACAGGCATTTATACCTCAACCGCGGTGGAAAATTTATTAACCCGAAAACAAGAGATGAAGTACTTCAACCCATGTATTTAATTAAAATTAAACATTAACCCAATGAAACTCTTTCCAAATCTCGATAAACGACATTACCTGCTGTTGGCCGGCTGGGTACTGATAAATGTTTTACAGGCAGTTTTTACAAACCTTCATGCCGACGAAGCTTATTACTGGATGTATTCGCTGAATCTCGACTGGGGCTTTTTCGATCATCCGCCAATGACTGCTTTGCTTGTATTTCTTGGTGATTCGCTGATGCATAACGAATTCGGGGTACGCTTGCTTGTTTTGGTGCTTTCAACGCTCACCATGTCCATGATAATGAATGAATTAAACGAGCAAAAAGATATGCTTTTTCTCGTCGTTTTTATTTTGTCGTTTCCGTTGGTACACTCGCATATTGCAGGATTTCTGGCTATTCCCGATTCGCCACTTGTATTTTTTACGCTGCTTTTTTACCTGCTTTACAAAAGGTTTGTTGAGAAACCCACGTTACAGCTTTCTGTTTTGATGGCTTTTGTTGCGGCAGCCATGATTTACAGTAAATATCACGCATTTCTGGCACTTGGTTTTGTAGTGCTTTCGAATTTAAAACTGCTGAAAAACAAATATTTCTGGTTAACGATTGGCATTACTTTAATCCTGCTCCTGCCCCATGTTTTATGGCAGGTTGCCAACGAATACCCATCGTTGAAATATCATTTATACAGCAGGTCGAAACCTGTCAGATTCTGGACAGTGCATAATAACCTAACCAGCCAGTTGCTGGTAGCTGGGCCAATTACCGGGTTGATTGTTTTTTATAGTCTGTTCAAATTCCGGTCTGGCGGCGACTTGTTTAGAAGGATGATGATTTTCAGCATCCTCGGTTTTTATATTTTCTTTTTTATCATGAGTTTCAAAAACCGGATTGAAGCGCATTACACTACTGTAATCACTCCGCTGCTGATGTTTGCCACATATCCTGTTATTTCGTCAACTCCAAACCTGAAAAAATGGTTTAAACGAATTGCAATTCCAGTGGTTGTGTTGCTTTTCGCGGTCCGGTTTTACCTGGCTGCTGACTTTCTGCCCAATTACGGTGAAACAAAGATTTCGTTTTACAAACACCACGAGTGGACAAGTGAAGTTAAAAGAATGGCTGGTGGAAAGGCAGTGGCATCGTTTAATAATTTTGATATTCCCGGAACCTACCTGTTTTATTCCGGCGACCCTGCTGTACATCTGGCTATGCCGGGTTACCGTTTTTGCCAGTACGATATGTGGGATGAAGAAAGAGCCGTTGAAGGCGATTCAGTGTTTGTAATTATTCCCGAAAGGATGGACAATAAAAATCTAATTCAGCTTAAAAATGGCAAAAAATACAGACTGCTGCTGATTCCTGAATTTCAGTCGTTAAAACATCTGGAGGTTGCGTACAACGATGTACATGTTTCCAACGATTCGATGAAAATGACCATTACACTGACCAACAATGCTGAACACGCAGTTCAGTTTCTGCATCCGTCGTCGCCGCAAATTGGCATAACGCATTCCAAAGCAGTTGAATTAACAGCAACTCCACTTCTTGAAATCACCGGAATGCAATCTCTTGAACAGGGGAAGCAAGTTTCGTTTGCTTATAGTTTCCCGTTGAACCTGATTGACCGAAAACAACCGGTTTTGATTTTTACCCAAACAATTGACCGAAACCGCGGTGAAATGGCAGCTTTGAGAATTTCGGATTATACTTCTGATTGAATTAACTGCCTACTTCTTCAGAAAGTCTTCGTGTAAAATCTGAAGATAAGCTTTGGCGAAATCAAATCCGGGATTCGGGTTTTCCACTCCATTAAAAGTGATGATTTTCGAAGTTGCCTGGTCGTAAAAATACCTGCCTTCCGGGGTGATATAACCCCAACCTGAATTGCTCATATAAAAAGCGTATTGCGGATTTGAAAACAAATTGTGACCAAACAAAGTCGAATCGGGCTCCCATCCAAACTGTTTTACAAGTGTTGGGATCAAATCGGGCTGACCACCAACAAAATCGTAAACTGCCGGTTTTTTTACCACTCCGCCTGTAAAAATAAGAGGAATGCGGTAGGTTTCAGGATCAATAATTTCGGTGGGGCCAGGTTCAAGCGCTCCGTGGTCGGCGGTAATAATTACCAAGGTATTTTTCCAATACTCCGTTTTTTTGAAACTATTGATAAAACTGCCGAGGCAGCTGTCGGTGTAAGCAACCGAATTGAGGTACTTTGCCTCGTTAGTTTGTCCTTTAATGATTGTTGCAGGTACATCGTACGGCGGGTGACTGCTCAGCGTGTAAACCACTTTGAAAAATGGGTCCCTATCGCTGAATTCACCTAAAACACGGTCAAACAAAAAACCGTCGGGGACACCCCAGTTGCTCATTTCGCGCAGGCTTGCCGGGAAATCATACCCATCGGTAATATTTTTAAACCCACCTTGCAACACAAACGATTTCAGGTTGTAAAAATTGATATCGCCACCGTAATAGAATGAAGATGTGTAACCATTTTTGTTGAAATAGCCTGACATCATTGTGAGCTTATCCGATTTCTCGGGAAAATTGATAATTGATTGTGTGAGCAACGACGGGTAACTCCCCAGAAGCGCTGAAAGCCCGCGGTCGGAGCGGTTTCCGCTGGCATAAAACGATGGAAAAACAATCGCATTTTTGCAGATAGAATCGAGATTCGGGCAAACAGCATATTTGCCGCCGAGTGCCGGTATTATTTTATTCGAAAAACTTTCGAGAATAATAAGCAAAACATTGGGAGCCTGGGCCGAATCGATGTCAAGAAAAAGAGAATCAGGAATTTCGCGCAGTTTTTCTGTTCCATGAAAAACACTCCGGGCTTTTTCGTTATCAGTATAAAGACACGGATTTTCGAAGTGCTTTTTTCGTTCTACAGTCTGAAAGAAATACCACATAAAATTATATGAAGCTTGGTTGACATACAATTTCGGGCTGAATGAAACCGTACTCAGATTGATGGGAGAAGTGCCCAATCCACCCCGTATGGGAATAAACAGCGATGCAGAAATCAATAACATCACGGGCAAAAGATACCATTTTTGTCCAGCTGATTTTTTTATGCTGTTCGAAACAAAACGGTGATAACCCCAGGTAAATAGCCAGAAGAAGGAAACGAAAAACAGCATTGCTAATAAAATCTGCCACCATGTAACATTGTCCATCATTCCTTTCGGGTCGCCGATATAATCAAAAGCCGAAATTCCAACACGGGTACCCCAGTATGGGTACAGCCCAATATCGACCAGGTTCAGAAATGTAATGACCAATAAAAGAAGCAGAGTATATATTTTAAAAATGCGTTCTGAAATCATCGGACTGAAAAGAAAAGAAAACCCTAATAAAACCCCTGAGAAAACCAGGAGGTAGCTCACCAGTGAAAGATCCATTCTGAAACCATGAATAAATATACCTGCCAACTCTGCAAAATCAAGAGAAATCGTAGCTGTAAAATTATACAAGAGAAATACAATTTTTGCCACCCAAAAATAGGTGAGCCAAAACAAAAACATAGTAAAAAATACGATGAGTAATTTTTTCATCTTTCAAAAAAAGAGTTTTACCTGAAATAATAAGGGGGTAAAATTACGAAAATACCCTTCTTTTAAAAACCATGCTGTTTTTGAAAAAAGGAACTTAAAAAAACAGCATTCTTTCAAACACAGAATTGCGAAATCAGTAACATCCGATTTCAACAACACAAATCAGGAAACTATATCATTTTATAACCCGATGACTAATATTCGTGCTATTTTCTATTATTTTGATTATTTATTAATCATTATAATATCTTAATGAAATATGAAATCCATTCTAATATTAAAGATATGTTAACAGCCGTTAACTTTTGACCTCAAATACACCCTTCGTATAATATCATATCTATTTTCGGATCATTATATATAATATACAGGGGGTCAATAATTATTATTTATTCTTTTTTAAATATAACCCCCGAATAAAATGGGGTAAATAAAAATAATAAGTTTGAATACCACAAAAAATAAGAATTAACTTTTAAAAATTACATTTATGAAAAAGATTCTGACTATTACTGCGAGCGTTTTAATGCTCATCACTTTTATTCCGGGAGTAAAAGCACAGGAATGGAATGCCGGCCTTGACATTTATAGCAGTTACATCTGGCGTGGGTTAAAATTCGGAACAGGGGCAGCATTTCAACCATCAGTTGATTTTACTGCCGGTGGGTTCACTGTTGGCGCCTGGGGTTCGTTTAGCACTGGTGACAATGAAGCAGCAGAAGCAGACCTTTACGCAAGTTATAGTTTTGAACTTGGAGAAAAAGCTTCATTAGGAACTTACCTTAACCGATTACTATTACCCGGGAACGGCTTATTTCGAGGGTAGTTCACATTATATCGAACCAATGGTAAGCCTCGGTCTCGGAAATCTATCATTAACAGCAGCCTATATGTTGTACGATGCTGCTACGAGCGGAACTGGTGATTTATATGTTCAGGCCGCTTACGCAGCCGGGCCGGTTAGCCTCATACTGGGTGGCGGTAACGGCCAATATTCATTTGAAGATGATGGCGAAGACGATTCATTCGGAATCAGCAACATTGGTATCGGCAGTTCAAAGGAGAATAAAATTACCGACAGTTTCTCACTCCCAATTTCAGGTTCAATAATTCTGAACCCATCATCTGAACAGTTATTCGTTGTTGTGGGAATTTCACTTTAACCAAATAAAAAACTACCATAATGAAAAAGATTGAAGCTATTATTCGCAAATCTCAGTTTGAAGAAGTAAAAGAAGCGCTGCACGAAGCAGACATCGATTTCTTTACTTACTGGGATGTTACCGGAATTGGTAACGAAGTTTCGGGCGGTATATACCGGGCTCAAGTTTACGAAACGCGCTTTATCCAGCGCAGGATGATAACATTTGTTTGTCGCGACCACCTAGTTGACAATGCTGTAAAAGCGATTATTAATGCAGGTCGCACGGGTGAACTGGGAGATGGGAAGATTTTCATTTCGAATATCGAAGACTCCATCAGAATCCGCACAGGAGAGAAAGGCCCGGAATCATTATTCATTAAAGATTAATTCACCCGTTAAAATCTATTGCAATGAAAAAATCATATAAACATATGTCAATTACATTGAGCGCACTTTTACTGCTTGTAACAACAGTTAGTTTCTTGCCCGCACAAGATACATTTGCTGTTGCACAGGATACGGCAGTTGCTGCAGCACAGGCTACACTGGTTCTTGAGGAAACAGCGGCATTTGTTGAACCCACGATTGATGCAGGCGATACTGCATGGATGATTGTTGCCACGGCATTTGTACTGATGATGACAATTCCAGGTCTGGCCTTCTTTTACGGTGGACTTGTTCGGCAAAAAAACGTGTTGAATATTATGATGCAATCGGTTATTTTAACTGCTGTAATTACAATTCAATGGGTGGTTTTCGGATATAGTCTTGCTTTCAGCTCATCTTCAGGTGCACTGGCCCCATACATTGGCGGGCTCGATTGGGCATTTCTGAAAGGAATCGGAATTTCTGATCTCAGTCCATACTTTATTTCGCACTCACAACCCACTGCCGACGGCGGAACAATCGGAACAATCCCCCACATTTTGTTCGTTCTTTTCCAGGGAATGTTTGCTATCATTACTCCTGCTCTTATTATCGGAGCTTTTGCCGAACGTATCAAATTCGGTGGATTCCTTTTGTTCTCTATTTTGTGGGCAATGCTGGTTTATGACCCGGTTGCACACTGGGTTTGGTCGGGCGACGGATGGTTATTTAAAATGGGAGTATTCGATTTTGCCGGGGGTACCGTGGTACATGTGAATGCTGGTATTGCAGCACTTGTTATGGCGATTATGATTGGCAAACGAAAAAATTATAAAGGGCACGCTATTCCTCCGCACAACATTCCGTTCGTAGTTCTGGGAACTGCTTTACTTTGGGTTGGCTGGATGGGATTCAACGCCGGCAGCGGACTTGCAGCCGACGGACTAGCAGCTAACGCATTCCTTACCACACATTTGGCAACAGCCACCTCGGCTGCCACATGGGCACTGCTCGACTTCCTTTTCAATAAAAAACCGACCGTTGTTGGTATTGCCACAGGTGCCGTTGCCGGATTGGTAGCGATTACTCCGGCGGCTGGTTTTGTTGGTGTAACCGGTGCTTTGCTGATTGGGATAATAGTAGCAGTTCTCTGTTTTATTATGGTTGGTTATGTAAAAGGCAAACTGGGATACGACGATACTCTTGATGCTTTTGGAGTACACGGTGTTGGCGGTATTTGGGGAGCTATTGCAACCGGTTTGTTTGCAACCCCGGCAATTCAGAGTTACTCAGGTTTGTTCTACGGAAATGCAGGTCAGCTTGTAACTCAGCTTATCGCAACCGGAGTAACTATTCTTTATTCGGGAGTTCTCACGTTTATTATATTCAAAATAGTGGATAAACTGGTTGGTATCAGGGCTACGCCAAAAGAAGAAGCAGTTGGTCTCGATCTTACGCAACACAAAGAAGATGCTTACACTGCTATTGATTAATTTAAAATATTTCGTTTGAGCCTCAATCATTTGTTAAAGTCTGTAGCTGTCTAAAAAATTCAGGTTTGCCCTTCGGGGCAGGCCTGAAGAAGCTGCAAAAAAAATCTTTCAATTCGAAATAAAATAATTTGTTTAGGTCAAGGTTTTGTTGTTTAGTTTAATGGATTAGAAAATCTGAAAACCGGCTCACCAACAGGGGGTCGGTTTTTTTGTGTAAAACAGTTGGAAAAACATATAGTCGCCCCGTTAATATTTGGGGAATAAACCTATTTTTGCCTCCTCATTAAAAAACAAGTATGCAAACCTGGTTCGAAAGCAAAGTAAAATACGTTAAAGTTTCGCAAAGCGGAAACGAGCAAATGGTAACCGAAAATTTTCTGCTCGATGCTGTTTCATATACCGATGCTGAAACCCGCATCATTAAACAAATGCAGCAATCGGTTAAAGGTGGCGAGTTTGCCATTGTGGATATTAAAAAATCAAAAATTGCAGAAGTATTTCCTTTCGAAAATGGCGAATGGTGGTACAAAGCCACCATCAATCTGGTTACGGTTGACGAGGAAGCCGGAAAAGAAAAGAAAATGCGTGCATTTTACCTTGTAATGGCCGACGATATTCAGGAGGCACTTAACAGGCTCGATGAAAGTCTTTCGTTTCTTGTAATTCCTTATGTGGTTTCGGCAATTACCGTAAGTACAATTGTTGATGTATTTCCTTACAATCCTTCAGAATCGCTGATTCCGGAAGGATTTAAAACAACAGGAATTATTCATACTGATAAAGATCCTGAGGATGACGAAGAATTTAAAAAAGAAACAGAATAAGGCCGGGCAAATTACCCGGCTTTATTCTGTTTCTTTGTATTACAACGAGTTTGTTACAGATTTACCAACACTTTATAAAAGTTGAATTGGTCGCGTTTTAACGGGTCAAATTGGTAGTAAGCCATTGCGACTCTGCAAATATCCTGAATTGTTGTATAAATTTCACTCACTTCCTTTTGCCCGTAAACATTTAATCCGGCATCGCTTTCCATGCATTCAAAACATTCACCAAACTTTTCAATTTTTGCTGAACAATCAGTAATTTTATCAAACAAAAAATCAGGCGTGTTTTTCAAGATAATTTTCCTGCGCATATCAGCATCCAGGTTCTGTGCAAATTTTTTCAGAAACTTGCATAAACTCCGATGGTCGCCATTTTTAGAATCACTGAAAAACTCGGAATAACCCAACCTTTCGAAAACAGATTTCAGAAATGGTTTGTCATTTTTAAAATCAACCTTTATAGAAGCTCTGATAACTTTTAATGATTGCATTCCCGCAACCATTACTTCATGCCATTCCTCAAACTTTTCCTTATCAATAACATCGATTTTATCGGGATAATACTTATCAATTGTATCGTTAACCCATACATTCACCGAGGTGGCATACCCGGGATCCCAATCTTTGCGAATGCGACTTAGTTCATAAATGTTTTCTCTGAAAGTTTTTGCAATGTGCTGACATGCCAGAATTGTTACGGTACTTGTTGAGCATACAGTCATGGTTTCCATAATTATCGGTTTTAAAATTAGTGACTGATACAAATCTACCAACTTCAACGCAAAACCACACTAAAATATTGGATGTTATAAAGTTATGTTGTGCAACAGTGTTACACAACCATATTTTACAAAAGCAAAATATATTTCTGAGTAAGTAAAGGCCAATTACTTATGTCTTTTTTCAAGTTCGGCTGCGATATCCTCAATCCTGAAACCCTTGTGCGTAAGGAGAACCATGAGATGATAAATCAAGTCAGCCGATTCGTAAATAAAATTTTCATCGTCGTTGGCCATCGCACCGATGATTGTTTCAACTGCTTCCTCTCCCACTTTTTGCGTAATCTTCCGCGTACCTTTTGTAAATAGCGATGTTGTGTATGAACCTTCGGGCATGTCGTGTTTACGTTGGTCAATCACATCCTGCAAATAGCTTAAAAACTGAATATTTCCATTTGAATTACTTTCATCAAAACAGGTGTCGGCGCCTGTGTGACAAACCGGACCCACAGGATTGGCTTTTACGAGCAATGTATCATTATCGCAATCGATCAGTATTTGCGCCACATTCAGAAAATTTCCCGACTCTTCACCTTTTGTCCATAACCGGTTTTTGGTTCGGCTGAAAAAAGTAACTTTCCCTGCTTCTAGTGTCTTCTGCACTGCATCGGCATTCATAAACCCCACCATCAAAACCACTTGTGTATTGTTGTCCTGCACTACTGCCGGAACTAATCCGTCCAGTTTTGCAAAGTCGATATCAGAAATCTGATTTAAAATTTTCATCTGTACAATTTATTAAAGTTACTGATTAATTGGCGGTTATGCTTCATCTCTTTAATCAACTTTCTCACCCGATGTATCTCACATGTAGTTTGTAAATCAGTATTTGTGTTATTCTGCAAACATGTTCGTTTCATCATTAAAATTTTGCTGCGAAGTTAATCGAATCACCCGAATTTATAATCTCACCACAATGCCATTCTCCCTCAGGTATTTTTTTAAAACCGGCACCGGAATTTCGTTAAAATGGAAAATACTTGCTGCCAGTCCTGCATCGGCTTTTCCGAGGGTAAACACATCGCGGAAATGTTCCATTTTCCCAGCGCCACCCGAGGCAATTACCGGAATCTTCACGGATTCGGAAAGTCTTGCCAACTGCGGATTGGCAAACCCGTTTTTGGTTCCATCGTGATTCATCGATGTAAACAAAATTTCGCCGGCACCACGGTTTTCGGCTTCTTTTGCCCACGAAAAAAGTTCCTTGTCAGTCGGAATACGGCCGCCATTTACAGTAACTGTCCAATAATCATT
>DYSZ01000122.1 GCA_020726265.1 Draconibacterium orientale | reverse complement strand
ATATACAAATTAGCAGATTGTTTTTTTAAGCAAGAAATGTAAATAGATTTCATTTAATCCAAAATATCCCAAAATGGGCAGTGTAATATAAAATGGGAAAATATAGTCTTATTATAGAAATCAATATTTTTTATTATCAATGTAAATAACTGAAATACAAACAAATGAAAATTCGGCACGATAATAGTAATATGAAAAATAGATATAATTAAATTAATAAAAATGAAGATGATGAAAAAAATGAATTTGACGTTGTTCGCTATACTGGCGATACTCTTGTTTCAGCGTTGTAATAATGTTGATGAACCTCAGATTGATCCCTCGCAAATGACAATTGAGAATGTGGTTGTCCCTGGAATTTTTGATTATTCAACTACCAAAGAAATTGAAGTTGCTTTAACTGTTCCAGCTTATTTGAGTAATGCAGTTGTTTCAATAGAAGCAATCAGCGGTAACGAGAACCTGAAAATTTCGAAAGGCACCTTTGATGAAGCAGGTTATTTTAATTCGGAAGTTGTAGTTCCTACGTTTGTTGATACGCTTATAATCAAATCGGAATATGTTGGTTTGATTGATGCAGTGGCTATCCCGGTTACAGGAAGTAGGGCAACTTTTGATTATCGTTCAATGTACAGTGGAAGCGAAAAATCTACCGAAATACAGACAGATTCTCTAAAATCGGCCTCAGCAAATGGATTTTCATATATGGGAATTTATAATTCAAGTGGTGTTCCTAACTATCTGATTGCATCTGATGTAATTGAACAGAACCTTCTCGACGATATTAACGCGTCGCTTCCTGAGCAAAAGAAAGTTCCGGATGTACATCCTGAATACATAGCTGGTAATACTGAAACAAACATCGTTCTTGTTAAAAAGGCCGATGTTTGGGTAACTTTTGTACACGAAGGTGCAGGCTACAGAAACTCACTTGGTTATTATACCTATAAGGTGGGCAATGAACCAAAAACGCGAGCCGAAATTGAAGCATTGACAGTCGTTTATCCCAACCTGTCGTTTAGCGGAAGTGGTGGTGGGCTAAAATCGGGAAACAAAGTTTACCTTGGTCAGTTTGAAGCAAATACAGTAATTTCATGGTTTCTTGTGGCAGATGGCTGGAATGGGCGTGTTGTAACCGATGGATTAGGTTTATTCTATTCTCAGACTGAATTAAACCCGGAGAAAACAACTGCACTAAAAAATCATATGGTTTTATTGTGGGATAAAGCAAGAAACATATTGCTGATGGGCTTTGAAGACATCAACCGCGAACGAAGCGGTTGTGACAACGATTTTAACGATGCTGTGTATTATGCAACTGCTAACCCGGTTGATGCCATTAAAAAAACAGATGTGAAGGAAATTGAAGCTGCCAATGATGCCGATGGTGATGGTATTAACGATGAACTCGATGATTTTCCGATCGATCCTAATAAAGCGTTTAATAATTTCTATCCTTCAGCAGAAAACAATGGAACCCTTGTTTTTGAAGATTTATGGCCAAACAAAGGCGATTACGATTTCAACGACCTTGTTGTGGGGTACAATTTCAATTTAATAGCTAATGGTACGAATAAAATCAGCACAATTGAAGCCACTTTTGAAATTGAACAAATTGGTGCTGCTTACAAAAATGGTTTTGCGTTTGTGATGCCAATAGCTTCATCAGCAATAGAAAGCATTGAGGGTCAGCAAATGAATGTTGGATACGCTAAGCTTAACAGTAATGGAACTGAAGCAGGGGTGGAGGAAACAGTGGTCTTTGTGACCGAAAATGCAACAGAGTTTAAAGGTAAAACCATAAAAATTGTTATCGCTTTACAGGAAGCGGTTGATAAATCGGCCCTTGGGATTGTACCTTTTAACCCATTTATTGTGGTTGATGGCAGTCGTGACAGGGAAGTTCATTTGCCTGATATGGCTCCAACCTCAAAAGGAAAAGGAATGCTCGGACAAAAAGATGACTACAGCAGTATTGAATTTGGTCGTTATTTTAAAACCGAAAGGAATTTGCCTTGGGCACTGAATTTTTACACCGAATTTAAAACTCCCGACGAAAAAGTTTCGATTGATAAAACATACCCGAAATTTATTACCTGGGCAAATTCAGGTGGAACAGTAGATCTCGACTGGTACAAATAATATTTTCTGAAGGGTAGTTAGAAAGGGAAGGGTAGAATATTAAGGCACTTGTTTCGTGAGAAACAAGTGCTTTTTAGTTTATAATTTTTATCTCAATCAGTTTTTTAACATCATTCAGGTATTTGTTATCAGTCATGTCAATGCGCACAACCCTGCCTTCCATATAAACTTTTGAGTTCATTAATTCTGTTTTAATAAAATCCGAAATATCCGAACTCAGAATCTGGTCGGTGGCCTTTTGTCCGAAAACTATTGATACAATGAAAAAACCGGTTTTGGGTGATAAATAGATTATCGCTCTTTTTTTGTCTTTAATACGGTAGCTCCAACCGAATTTTTTCACCGAAACAAACCACTCTTCCATTGCCAGCGGATATTTTTCGAAAGTAAAATCTCTGATCGTCATCCAATCTGTGAACAAATTGCCAATGGCAATTTTCAGATTTTCGTTGTCGGGGGTTGTGGTAAAATCCATAAAATAGCTGGTTCCCATAATTATCTGTTTTCTTTTAAATCGAATGTGATAAAATAACTTCAACTCCATTTTGTTTTGAAGTTTCAAGTGCGTTTGCTTTTGATTCGGTTTTTTTTCTGAGATAGCTTCCGGAATTACAGCAATTTTGTACCCCAGTTAAAACCGCCGAGCAAAGTCTCTAAAACGCAGTGTTCGTCCAATAATCCAACCACTACAAATTCTGAGGCCTGATGTGTTTTAATAAACGCACGCAATTGTTCTGAGCTGAACGAATCGGGTTTGTTTTTAACCATTTTGTTCGAAATTACAATCAGCAAACGGTTATCCAGTTGCAAGCCTTCAGAAAAATCAACCGAAATACCATTGAAGTTCAACCTCAAATTAGCTGCAACCGATTCAATGTAAATTGCTTTTTCAGTATCGGCCTTGCTGGTTACTGAGTTTACATTTTCAATCAAAAGTTTTGATTCTGCAGGCGAAATCATATGTTGGGTCCAGATTTCCTGTGTATCAATTACAAGAACATATTTGCCTGATATCGGATTCTTGCAGTGGCAAGAAGCGAAAAAAATATTAGTGCAACAAGAACGCAAGACTTTATTAATTTTTGGGTCATGGTTATAGTTTTTGCTATATGTTTTGATTTAGTTTGTTAAATTACAAGTAGTTGAATTTTTTTCTAATCTCAGATGCGCTATAACATTCTCTTTGTGAAATCAAATCATTTTTATGGCGAGTCACTTTTCTTAGGCATTGAAGTTTTTGAATGAATATCTGAAAATCGCATTAGTTTTTGGTGAAGTAGTGCTGTTTTTTCGGGGGTGATACTCTTTTTTATGGGTTGTTTTTCAGCTTGACACCTATTTGTTGTGAGAGGGAAGCAGCAAATGACTAAAGGTAATGTGATTTATATTTCTGTCATTCGATGGATTAATGTAATGTAAAATGTAAATTAAATAGAATAATGTCACAAATAATTTTACTGAAAGAGCAATTTGATTATATTTGGCTAGATTTTTTAAGAAATAAAAAACGATAAAATATGTGTGGAATTGTTTGTGCATTCGATTTAAAGACAGACGCCCAGGAACTCAGACCCCGGGTTTTGAAGATGTCGAAAAAAATACGTCACCGCGGGCCGGATTGGTCAGGGGTTTATTGTGGCGAGAAATCGGTAATGGCTCACGAACGGCTCTCGATTGTTGACCCCGAATCGGGACAACAACCGTTGTACAGTAAAGACAGAAAGCTGATTCTGGCTGTAAACGGCGAGATTTATAACCACCGCGAAATCAGAAAAAAATACGAAGGCAAATATGATTTTTTAACCGGCTCCGATTGTGAAGTAATTCTTGCACTGTACCGTGACAAAAAGGAAAAATTTCTCGACGAAATGAACGGGATTTTTGGTTTTGCGCTCTACGATGAGGAAAATGATGCTTATTTGGTTGCACGCGATCATGTCGGTATTATCCCGCTGTATCATGGCTGGGACGAATTTGGCAATTACTATGTGGCTTCGGAATTAAAAGCGCTGGAAGGCTTTTGCAAAAAAGTGGAAGAGTTTCCACCGGCACATTATTTATATAGCAAAGATGGCGAATTGAAAAAATGGTACAACCGCGAATGGACAGAATATGACAACGTAAAAGACAACCCTGCCAGTATTGACGACTTACGCGAGGCACTTGAAAAAGCAGTACATCGGCAGTTGATGTCGGATGTGCCGTACGGGGTGTTGCTTTCAGGTGGGCTCGATTCGACAATAACTTCTGCGTTGGCAAAAAAATTCTCAGGCAAGAGAATTGAAACAAACGACCAGAAAGAAGCCTGGTGGCCGCAGTTGCACTCATTTGCCATTGGTCTCGTAGGTTCGCCCGACCTTGCAGCAGCCCGCAAAGCTGCCGACGAAATTGACACAATTCACCACGAAATAAATTATACTATTCAGGAAGGACTCGATGCCATCCGCGATGTAATTTACCATATTGAAACCTACGATGTTACTACCATTCGCGCATCAACACCGATGTATTTACTTGCCCGTGTTATTAAATCGATGGGGATAAAAATGGTGCTTTCGGGCGAGGGAGCCGACGAAATTTTTGGTGGATACCTCTATTTTCACAAAGCGCCAAACGCCGAAGAGTTTCATAAGGAAAGTGTGAGAAAGGTTGGCCGGCTGCATTTGTACGACTGTTTGCGCGCCAACAAAACATTGGCAGCGTGGGGCGTGGAAGGTCGAGTACCTTTCCTCGACAAAGAATTTATGGATGTGGCCATGCGGTTTAACCCGGAAGAAAAAATGGCAAAAAACGGACGCATGGAAAAATGGCCGCTGCGCAAGGCATTCGAGGACCAGATTCCTGAAAGCATTGCCTGGCGCCAGAAAGAACAGTTTTCTGACGGTGTTGGGTACGGCTGGATTGATACTTTAAAACAGGTTGCCAACGATTTGGTTACCGATGAAATGATGAGAAACGCCAAGTTCCGCTTCCCGATAAATACCCCGATGAGTAAGGAAGAATATCATTACCGCAGCATTTTCAGCGAACATTTTCCGTCGGATGAGGCAGCAAAATGTGTTCCTTCGGTACCGTCGATTGCCTGTAGTACCGCCGAGGCGCTGGCGTGGGATGCTTCATTCCGCAACAATGCCGATCCATCGGGGCGTGCAGTTAAAATGGTTCATTTGCAGGGAATTGATATAAATAAGGAATAGAAATTCAGCTATTTCAGTCAGTCAACGACTAGCTTTCGTCTTCCTGAACTTATTTCAGAATCCTGATTTGAAAAATATCGGATCACGCAATAAATTCGGGATGACGTTTTTTTTAATGGTGCGTTTTTCAGAGAAACTCTGATGTTTTTCTGAAAAACGCACTATCCCGATAAAAAGTAATTTAAAGATGAGAAAGTATCCAGGAACCTGTCATTCCGATGCGAAGCGAGGAATCTCATGAAATTAACCGGACAGTATTATAAAATTTTGTAAAAAACCTTTTGTACTTCCATCGGTTGTAACCTCCCTGATTATCTCCTCCAGTTCAGAAAATTCTTTTATAAATTTTCTCCTTTCAGCCAATTCAAAATCAGCAAAATCGAACCCCGGGGCAACGGTACAGCTTACCAGCGAATAGCCGATTCCCGATTTTATTCTTGCGGCAAACCATGTTTTGGCCGGAACTGTAAATTGTGGAATTTCTCCTTTCAGAATATTATTTCCAAGCAAGATTGTCCGGATTTGTCCGTTTTCAATCATCTTAATTTCCAATGGTTCGCCACTGTGAAAAAACCAGGTTTCTTCGCTTCCAATCCGGTGAAAATGCGATTTGTCCTTTCCTTCCAGCAGAAAATAAATGGCTGTACAAACATTTCGCTTCGCGCCGTTTTTGTTGGTCATTGTTTCTGCCGAACGGTAAGTTTCGCGGTACCAGCCGCATTCGGGGTGGGGAAGCAGTTGCAGTTGTTGGATGAGTTCTTTCGCGCTCATTGTTTTCTTAAGAATGGTTGAATAATGATATACAAATTACGTGTTTTGGTTTTCAAAACCACATACGTTTTAAACAGATTCCTCGCGAAATATTCCCTAATTTTGCAACGTTGTAAAAAACATGAAATGAAAGCTTTTTTTATGCTGTTTTTTTTGCTGCCGATGGTGGCTTTTGCTCAGATTAATCAAACCGACAGCAACGGGTTGCGACAGGGACGCTGGCAAAAAATGCAGCCCAACGGAAAACCCATGTACGACGGTTATTTTAAAGATGGAAAACCTGTGGGCGAATGGAAACGGTTTCACGAAAATGGCCGGATAAAAGCAGACATCAGTTATAAAACCGGTTCCGACTCAGCGTTTACGGCGTTATTCGACGAAACCGGAAAGAAAATGGCTGAAGGCGTTTTTCTGGGCGAACAAAAAGCCGGGCTTTGGAAATATTTTTCTGAAAACAATGTTGTTGCCGAAGAGACCTATGAAAAGGGAATCAAAAACGGCAAGTCGCGGAAGTTTTATATTTCGGGCGAACTGTGGGAAGAAACCGATTGGGTAGCCGGAAAGCAGGAAGGAAGCTACAAGGTATTCTTTAAAAACGGGGAGCCATTTTTTCAGTGTAAAATGAGCAACAACCAACGTAATGGTCTTTGTCTTTCGTATTTCGAAAATGGTAGGGTGGAATTGGAAGCCGCGTACAAAAACGGACTTCGTCACGGTGAATGGAAATATTTCGATAACCAGGGAAATCACAAGTATTTGCTTTTTTATAACGAAGGCGAAATTCTGAACCCAAATGTGCGCGACAGCATTGCCAACCAGCAGATGCTGGATATGGAAAAGGGAAAAAATTCGGTGATTGATCCGGAGAAATACCTCAGCGATCCTTCGGGATACATGGAAAAGGCAAAAATTCGCCAGTAAACTGGTCAATCAATAAAAATGGTTTAATTTTATTCAAAACAATAAAAATGAGATTACAGGGAATTCTTTTATTGGTGTTTATTTGCTGTCTGACTTTTCTGAAAGTTGAAGCACAAGGGTTTTACTGGGTGGGTTTTACCGATAAGAACAATACATCTTTTTCGCTTGACGACCCCGGCAAATATCTTTCAGAGCGGGCAATCCAGCGCAGGGAGCGTCAGCAAATTGCCATCGATTCGCTCGATTTGCCGGTGAATGGCAATTATGTAAAAAGCATAACAGAGTTGGGTGTTGAATTGGTGAACACTTCAAAATGGCTGAATGGCATAACTGTTAAATCAACCATCGATAGTTTTCAGTACAAAGTTTTGCAGCTTTCGTTTGTAAAAGAGGTTCAACTGACGAAAAAAATCGGAACAAAAAGTGCTAATAATAAATGGAGTACGGAGTTGGAGACAGGATCGGACCCAATTGATTCCTCATATTATGGACTATCGGTTTCGCAGGTTTCAACACTAAACGGACAATTTTTGCACAATCATGGTTACCGCGGACAGGGAATGCACATTGCCATTCTCGATGGCGGTTTTTTTAATGCGAATATTTATCCGGCATTTGATAGTTTAAGGGCAAACCGGCAAATTTTGGGCACAAAAGATTTTGTCGATCCGCAATCCAATATTTATACGACCCATTACCACGGAATGAGTGTGCTTTCGTGCATGGGTGGAAACATTCCCGGCCAGTTGATTGGTACTGCTCCCGAAGCATCTTATTGGCTGATTCGCTCTGAAGATACAGGTTCAGAATTCTTAATTGAAGAAGACAACTGGGTTGCTGCTGCTGAATTTGCTGATAGTGTGGGGTGCGATGTAATCAATTCATCGTTGGGTTATTCAACCTTCGATGATCCCACAATGAATCATACTTACGCGGAAATGGATGGGAAAACAACCAGAGCCACCCGGGGAGCAAACATTGCTGCAACACGTGGAATACTGGTTTTTGTGAGTGCCGGAAACGAAGGGAATAAATCGTGGAAATACATTAGTGCTCCGTCTGATGGCGAAAATGTGTTGGGCGTGGGAGCAATGAACAAGGACACAATTGCGGCTTCATTTTCATCTTTTGGGCCGGCATTTGGCGGGCAAACAAAACCAAATGTTTCGGCAATTGGCTGGAATACTTATATGCAACTCAGTAACGGAACTTTGGGCTATGCCAGCGGAACCTCTTTTTCGTCGCCGGTAATGGCAGGCATGGCAGCCTGTTACTGGCAATCGGTGCGGCATGTTCCGGCTGCCGAAATCAAAAAGACAATTGAAAAATTCAGTCATTTGTATTCCAATCCACATAGCCAGTTAGGTTTCGGAGTTCCCGATTTTGAAAAGGCCTGGCATTATTATTTCCCGTTGGGTATTGCTGATTTGGAAGAAAGTGTTGACTGGTTTGTTTACCCGAATCCCGTTGCGGATGATCTGGTGCTTCAAAAAAAATCAAAAAATTCAGGCAAAACCGATGTTGCCATATTTTCAACCGATGGAAAAGTACTTTTGCAAAAAACATTTTCCGACGGAAACAGGTTTGTGATCGAAGGAACGAATCAGCTTCCTGTCGGCATACTTATTCTGAAAATCAGTTCTGAAGGTAAAACAGAATCCTTCAAACTTAGCAAAATACAATAACCCGATGGACCAGAAACTCACCCTTTCTGAATTAAACAAAAAGATTGGCGAAGTGCTCGAAAATGCATTTCCTTCATCGGTTTGGGTGGTTGGCGAAATCAGTGAGTTAAAGGAAAATCGCAACGGTCACTGTTACCTCGAGCTCATCGAAAAACAGGGGATCGAAATTATTGCGCGGTCGCGGGCTACCATCTGGTCGTACACTTACCGGATGCTGAAACCCTATTTCGAAACAACGACACACCAGTTTTTTACTTCGGGTATAAAAATTCTTGTACAGGTTTCTGTGGAGTTTCATTCCGCGTATGGATTGAGCCTGAATATTAAGGATATCGACCCGGTTTATACCGTGGGCGATATGGCAATGCAGCGCCGCGAAATTGTGGAAAGATTGAAAGCCGAAGGCGTTTTCGAAATGAACAAAGAGTTGCAACTACCACTCGTGCCGCAAAAAATTGCGGTTATTTCGTCGGCTACTGCTGCCGGGTACCAGGATTTTATCAACCAGCTTGAAAATAATAAACCGGGGTTCAGGTTTTACGCAAAGCTTTTTCAGGCCACCATGCAGGGCATCGAAACTGCCCCATCAATAATGGCTGCTTTAGAGCGGATTTTTCAGCACGAATATTTTTTTGATGCTGTTGTAATTATCCGTGGGGGAGGCGCAACTGCCGATCTCAGCAGTTTCGATAATTATGATCTAGCTTACTTTATAACCCAGTTTCCACTGCCGGTAATCACCGGAATCGGGCACGAAAAAGATGATACAATTGTTGACCTTGTGGCGCACACACGGCTGAAAACGCCAACTGCCGCAGCCGAATTTTTTATTGCCGGAATAACGCATTATTTCGACAGGTTATTGGAGATGGAAAACGAAATTGTGCGCCTGACGCGCCAAACGCTCGATGAAAAACAAACTACGCTTGAACAGGTCGCTGTTAATTTAACCCAGTTGGTATCGCGGTTTATTGGCGACAGACAAGCGGAGCTCACCCGAAGCGGAAACCTCTTGCACCGGTTGGTTGGCCAGTTTACTTTTAAAAAAGAACACAGGTTGGAGAAAATGAAACACCAGCTGCGATCATCAGTTTTGCTATGGTTTTCGTATCATGAAAATCGGATTGGAAAGAAAAAAACTGCGGTAAAACATGCAGCTAAAGATTCTTTATTGAAAAAGGATTCAGTATTAGTACATATTAAAGATCAGTTGTGTGCAAAAGCAGAAAAACGGATGTTAAAAGAACGGGAACACATTCATTATCACGAAAACACAGTTCGCTTGATTGATCCGATAAATGTGCTGAAACGAGGATATTCAATCACTTTCAGAAAGGGTAAGCTGGTAAAAGTTGCCGGAGAGCTGGAGTTAAACGATGAAATTGAAACCCGTTTTGCAACAGGCAAAGTGAAAAGTAAAATAACAAAAACAGATAGCAATGACAATTAAAAAGACAATCACCTACACTGAAGCAATGACTGAAGTTGAGGAAATTCTTGAACAGATTGAAAACGAAGAACTCGATGTTGACGACCTGGCGGAAAAAGTGAAAAGGGTTTCGGTGCTGCTGAAAACCTGCAAAGACAAACTCACAAAAACCAACGAACAGGTGGAGCTGATTTTAAAGGAAATGGAAGAATAAGTAAAAATAGAAACGATGAACAAATCAGATAAACTGGTACTGGTTTTTACCGGAACAGAAGTTGAAACTGAATACATTCGGGCTGAATTTGAAGCCAGCGGGATTGCGACAGTCGTAAAAGATGGATTTGCCCAGGGATTGAAAGCGGGTTTTGTTGCAGACACTGCCTCGACAATCGATTTATTTGTATTAGCTGCCGATGCCGGGAAAGCGCAGGAAATAATTAACGATTTAAAAATTACCGAATAAATGTACACAAAAAAACAAGTTGCTCAAACCATCGATCACGCTGTGCTGAAACCCGAAACAACGGACAGGGAACTGGCAGCCAACGCCAAAATGTGTATCGATAACGACGTTTTCAGCATGTGTGTAAAACCCTGCGATATAAAAGCAGCCAAAGAGCTGCTGAAGAAAAGCAACGTGAAAGTTTCGTGTGTGCTCAGTTTTCCACATGGAGCCGATGCCACGCCGGTGAAAGCTTTTCAGGCACAGCAGGCAATTGCAGATGGCGCCGACGAAATTGATATGGTGATGAACATCGGGAAATTTTTATCTGGCGATTACGAATATGTGGTTGACGATATTCGCGCAGTTGTTGATTTAGCGCACAGCCACGGCGTATTGGTAAAAGTGATTCAGGAAAGTGGCTACCTGACGCTTAAACAGGTTGCCCGCGCCTGCGAACTTACTTACGAAGCCGGCGCCGATTTTGTAAAAACTTCGACGGGTTTCGGTCCCGGAAAAGCAACCACTGAAATTGTGGATGTGATGATTAAAACCGTGGGCGACCGGATGATGGTGAAACCTTCGGGTGGTATCAGAACCTGGGATGATGCGGTGGGTTTTCTTCAGCAAGGGGCTGACAGACTTGGGGTTGGCTCAACCGAAGCTGTGCTGAACGGTGCAAAAGCAGAAGAAAATTACTAACGGGCTGAACCGTGCGAAATCGCATGGTTTTTCTGAAAAATCATGTCATATTTGCACCTTTCATAATCGGAATAAATGTATTTTTTAGACGGCGACCGAATCTATATTAAACCGGTAAAAGTTTGCGGAACTTTTGGTGAAG
>DYSZ01000295.1 GCA_020726265.1 Draconibacterium orientale | reverse complement strand
ATTATGGGCGGTATAAAGTGATTCCAATAAGAACCGAAATAATTAAATTTTGTGAAACCTTAGGGTTCGACTATATGGGGGCTGTCATCTGGCAGAAAGTCACCACATGCAATACGACCGGCGGCGCCACGATAATGGGCAGTTTCCCATATCCCCGAAACGGGATTTTGAAGCTCGATTATGAATTCATTCTACTTTTCAAAAAACAAGGCGTTTCACCAGCGCCGACCAAGGAACAAAAAGAACATTCAATCATAACAAAAGACGACTGGAATACTTTTTTTTCAGGCCATTGGTACTTTGCAGGGGCAAAGCAGGACGGACACATTGCAATGTTCCCGGAGGAGTTGCCTGCCCGCCTGATAAAAATGTTTTCTTTTTCCGGTGAAACGGTTTTAGACCCGTTCCTCGGCAGTGGGACAACGGCGCTTGCCGCCCGAAATTCAGGCCGAAGCTCTGTTGGCTATGAAATCAATTCGGACTTCATTCCAATCATTAAAAATAAGCTGAATGTGAGGCAATCCGATATTGCATCTACTGAATACGTGTTTCTGAAGGATAGCGTTAAAACCGACTTGAATGAAGAAATTGAAAAGTTGCCCTGCATTTTTAAAGATCCCCATAAACTCGATAAGAAGATAGACCCAAAGAAACTTCAATTCGGGTCAAAAATCGATAAAGACAGTGGTGATAGAGAAATTTACTATTATGTTAAATCAGTAATCAGCCCTGAATTGGTGAAGCTTAACAACGACTTGATTGTTCGCCTTATCGGCGTGAAAGAAAAAAAGCCCGCCAGTGAACAGGCTGTCAGATATCTGATTGAAAAAACAAAGGGGCAAAAAGTGTTTATGAAGTTCGATAATCATAAATACGACGATAGAAATAACCTGCTTTGCTATCTTTACCTGGAAAACAAGACCTTCATAAATGCCCATATCATAAGGGAAGGTTTAGCGGACGTCGATGTTTCTTCTGGTTTTAAATACAAAGAAAAATTCCAAAAAATCGGAGTACAAAATGGCTAAAGAATGGATTCTGAACAGCGCAATGAACCGCTTTCAATTGAATTTTAAACGGAACGTCGGCCCGACTTCCGAAAGCATAAGACAATGTGCACCGAAAACGCTTGATGAATGGAGGGAGTATTACCTCAAAAATGTACGCTCCAGAGAGCACATTGAATCCCTCGGTAAAAAGCTCTATGTCAAAATCACGGAAGTCATTCAGTCTGAGGTTGAAGAAATCACAGAGCAGGACTGCATTGATTATATCATGCAGCTCGTTATTGACCGGACCTTTGACGGCTATGTGACAGAAATCAAAACCGTTTATGGACAACTGGAAAAAGAACTCGGAGCTAAAATAGAACCTGCACCTGACGAATGGGACAGACTTTTCAATGTAGATTTCTTCATTAAGATCAGAGACAATTATATTGGAATACAGATAAAACCGGTGAATCAAGGCATTCAATTATCCCAAATATTCAAGGAAAAAGATTTGCAAAGCAAAACCCATGAGAAATTTACCCGACAATACGGCGGTAAAGTCTTTTACATCTTTTCGTCGAAAGTTGGTGAGAAAAAGGAAATTAGAAACAAAGAAGTCATTGATGAAATACGACAAGAAATGGAACAACTAAAGAAATAAATACCGGCACAACAAGGATTTTTCAGCGGAGCACAAAAAGCTGCGCCCGCTGAAAAGCACCGTTATGATGTCAGACGATTAGAAAATTGGAGGACTTATGAGACCAGCCGCGTCTTACTCAGCATCACGGCTTCGATTTTACGCAGATATAATAGAGCCGCTTGCAACGAGCGATGTATTCGAAATCATCTCTCCATTCGCAACCTGGCGGATGATGAAAGCAGAATTTCAAAGGGTTTTCAAAAATGTTGTTGCTTCAAATAGGCGAATTCCGGGGACAGTTTACTGAGCGAATTCCGGGGACAGTTTACTTAATTCCAGTGCTTTGAAAATAATTCAGTAAACTGTTCGTTCGCAGTAACAACTGCGTATCTAACGGGTTAAAGTCCCGTTCGGGGAGTTGT
>DYSZ01000121.1 GCA_020726265.1 Draconibacterium orientale | reverse complement strand
TCTTATTCAAATTCTTGACAACTTATTTTGCTGATAATCAAAGATTTATATTTTTGTCATGTACTAAGAAATATGCGTTTTGTTATGAAACGATTATTTGTAAGTTAAAAATACTCTTGTACGTGTTGGTATTTGCGAATCTGAGTAGGGTGGAATAATGGTAAAAATGTGAAGAAATTTTACGATTGTTGGGCAAAATTCGGGCAAATAAAAATCCTAACTCTGATATACAATGAGTTAGGATTAAAAATGTGCCCAGAACAAGACTCGAACTTGCACACCCTTGCGAGCACCAGCCCCTCAAGCTGGCGTGTCTACCAATTTCACCATCTGGGCAATATTTCTTTCGAGAACGTTGTGCTTTAAAGCAGTTGCCTGTTTTTTAGCGGGGGCAAATATATAAAAAAATCCACCTTCGATACAACCGATGTGGATTTTTTTATTCGTGCAAAATGTTATCTCATCCGTATCTGACTGGCAGTTGTTATTTTCTCACAATACCTGCATTTAAGCGAAATCGGATCGGTTGAAACAACCTTGAAACAAGTGGTTACCTGTTCGTTGTTGGTGATGCATTTTGGATTAAAACATTTCACAATTCCTGTTATAGAATCAGGAATTTCAACAACCCGCTTTTCAACTACTTCGTAATCGCGGATAATATTCAGCTTGGCATGTGGCGCAATCAAAGCAATTTTGTTGATTTCATCGTCTTCAAAAAATTTGTCAGATACTTTAATGATGGCTTTCGCACCCAACTTTTCACTTTCGAGGTTGGTTCCGAAAGTAATTTGGTTGTTAATGGTATCGAGGCCCAAAATTGAAATTACATTAAAGAGGTTTTTGGCAGGAATATGGTCGATAACGGTACCTTCTTTAATAGCACTCACTTTCAGTTTCAGTTTTTTCTTCTGGTCGTCTTGCATGGCTGATTATTTTAAATTCATGATGTGTGAAATAATGGCTTCGCGCGTGTAAACACCATTTCGGGCCTGTTCGAAATAGTAGGCCTTTTCGTTGCTGTCAACATCGGTGTGAATTTCGTTTACACGGGGTAGGGGATGAAGCACTTTTACAGTTGGTTTTGTATTGTCGAGCATGTCATTACGCAGTATGTAAACGTTTTTTACCTGCTCATACTCAATAGGGTCAGAGAATCTTTCCTTCTGAACGCGGGTCATATAAATGATATCTGCGGCGTTTACAATAGCGGTAAATTCCTTATGTTCATAATATTTAATTCCTTTCTCGCGAAGGAAAATTTTGTATTCTTCAGGCATTTCCAACACTGTTGGAGCGATGAAATTAAATACCGGATTTTCAAATTCTGACATTGCCATAAGAAGTGAATGTACAGTTCGTCCATATTTCAAGTCGCCTACCATGAAAATATTCAGGTTATCAAGTGTTCCCTGGGTTTTCAAAATAGAATACATATCAAGCAGCGTTTGCGAGGGGTGCTGGTTCGACCCATCGCCTGCATTGATGACCGGTACAGGTGATACCTCAGCTGCATACCTGGCTGCACCTTCCAACGGGTGGCGCATCACAATCAGGTCGGCGTAGTTACTCACCATTTTTATGGTGTCGTGCAGTGTTTCGCCTTTTGTGGCGCTTGAACTGTCAGGGTCGGCAAACCCAATAATGCGTCCGCCTAAACGGCTGATTGCAGTTTCAAAACTCAGCCTTGTGCGGGTTGATGGTTCAAAGAAAAGCGTGGCAATCACTTTTCCTTTCAGAAGTTCCTGATTGGGGTTGGCTTCAAATTCAGCAGCCAGCTTCATAATTTTCAGGTATTCCTCCTTCGAAAAATCGGTAATCGAAATTAAATCCTTCTTCATATTTTATCCTTGTATTTGATTTCGGAAATTACAGGCAAAAAAAAACCAACATTAAATTTAAAATGTTGGTTTTCAATTAAATGAAAAATATTATTTCTGAATTGAAATGGCCTGCTGCATTTCTTATTCAGATTTGCAACCGAGGTATGAAATAAACCTGCTTTGCCATCAAAACTGATATTGACACTTTTATGAAAAATCATAACATAGCAAAATTAGTGGCTTTTACTTGGTGGCTTTTCATCGCCGGTTCGTTTTTATTACCATTTTATCAACACTTCAACTGTTGTTTAAACAGCTGCCGAAATTTTAACTCCATATATTTTGCTGAAATTTTCGGTTATTCTCAGTAAATCATTTTTTCGGACTGAAAAAGTCAATTCGCATTTTTCCTCGAAACGGGTATTAATAACAGTCAAATCTTCCTGTTTGATGAGGTTCATCACATCCGACATTTCGTTGTAGGAAAAGTGAAGCAAACAGTTTTTTTCAATTGTCTTTTGAACGATGACTGCATTGGCCAGAGCATCGGCAGCAGCATTTCTGTAAGCATTAATCAGTCCGCTTACGCCCAGCAAAGTGCCACCGAAATAGCGCACAACTACAATTAGTGTATTTGTAATATTTGAACTGAGTAATTGCCCGAGAATTGGCTTTCCGGCAGTTGACGGTGGTTCTCCATCGTCGTTACTCCGAAACTGAATTGTTTCAGTTCCCATTCGCCACGCATAACAATGGTGCCGGGCGCTGTGGTGTTCCTTGCGCAAACGCGACAGCATTTCTTTTATTTCGGCTTCTGATTTCACGGGATACGCAAATGCCAGAAATTTGCTTCCCTTGTCTTTGAAAATTCCTGTACATTCCGCGGCGATAGTTTGGTAAATGTCATCCATAATCTATTAAAACACTATTTGCCTTTCGTTTTTTCATAAAAAAAGCACCCGGTTTATCGGATGCTTTTCTTTTACATTTTCAGTTTCTTTTCGATGTCTTCGACGTATTGCCTGAAATTTTTATCGGTATCTTTTAAATTATTCACTGTTTTACAGGCATGAAGCACTGTTGCGTGGTCTTTCGCACCAATTTGTGCCCCAATACTTGTAAGCGAATATTTGGTAAGGCTTTTTGAAAAATACATCGCAATCTGGCGCGCCTGCACTACTTCGCGTTTCCGGGTTTTTGTCTGCAAAGCATCCACCTGCATATTAAAATAGTCGCAAACTACCTTCGAAATGTACTCAATGGAGAGTTCGCGTTTCGAATTCTTCACGAGTTTATTGATGAGTTTTGCAGCAAGCTCTAGTGTTATTTCCCGTTTGTTCAACATCGACTGGGCCAGTAGCGAAACCAACGCACCTTCAAGCTCGCGAACATTATTTGAAACATGGGATGCAATGTATTCCAGAACATCTTCAGAGAACGAAATTCCATCTTTGTAAACCTTGTGTTTCAGAATGTTCATACGGGTATCGAAATCTGGTACCTGCAAATCTGCAGTCAATCCCCATTTAAATCGCGAAAGCAGTCGTTGTTCCATCCCTTTCAGTTCAATCGGGGGTTTATCTGATGTTAAAATCAGTTGTTTACCCATTTGATGGAGATGGTTGAATATATGGAAGAATGTTTCCTGTGTTTTTTCTTTTCCGGCGAACTCCTGAACATCATCCAGAATCAGAACATCAATCATCTGGTAGAAGTGCAGAAAGTCGTTGCGATTATTATTCCTTGTAGCTTCGGTAAACTGGGTTTGAAATTTATTTGCATTTACATACAACACAGTTTTATCGGGGAAGCGTTCCTTAACCTCGATTCCAATCGCTTGCGCGAGATGAGTTTTTCCCAAACCTGAGTTCCCGTAAATCATCAAAGGATTAAAAGCAGTCCCTCCCGGATTTTGTGCTACTGCAAACCCCGCGCTTCTTGCCAAACGGTTACAATCGCCTTCAATAAAATTGTCAAAAGTATTATCGGGTTTTAGTTGTGGGTCGATTTGTAGTTTTTGAATTCCGGGAATGATGAATGGGTTTCTGATAGCTGTTTTTTCATCTGACTTTAAAGGGATGGTCAATGGATTATTAACAATCTTTACATTGTTATTCGTGGGGTATGAAACCGTATAAGGTTCATTACCGTTTTTGTCGCCCATAACCACGTTGTATTCCAATTTGGCACCGTTACCCAGCACCATGCGTAATGTACGACGAAGAATGTCAATGAATTGTTCTTCGAGGTACTCGTAAAAGAAAGCACTGGGTACCTGAATTGTAAGTACTTTGTCAGTAAGTTTTATGGGTTCAATTGGCTCAAACCAGGTCTTAAAACTGCTGCCGGGAACATTGTCTTTAATCACGTTAAGACATTTATCCCACACAGCCCTATGTTCTTCATTCATCGATAAATTTGGTTTTTTCGAGGTTCTACAAATCTTTTTTTCAACATTATTCCCAAAACAAAAGTTGCGAAAAAAAAGCTAAAAAAAAAATATAAAAACTATTGATTATTTTACGGACAGCGTATTGTTGTCAGTTTCAATTGATTAAAAAAATAAAATAAAATAAAATAATTAATTGATTGATTATCAATTGTTTGATAATAATTGGTTGATTTTTAGCTTGCTAACTGGTGGGTAGTGGCAGGTATCAAAATCAAACCATAAAAGTTATTAACATTTCGCCCGTCATTACCTTGCTGATTTGAGCACTTTTTCGAGTTTTATCAGTTTTCCGTTTTTAAATGCTACCACAGTAGATTCGGGAAACTTCTTTTTAGTCTGTTCCTGAATCTTAACTATTTCATCGTAAATCGATGTGTTTCCGGTAAGGTACGAATATGCTCCGTTTGCCTTATATTCTTCAATTTCTCCCAGGCCTTCAAAATATTTTGAGTCGAAAGAAACGGGATTTTCAGTTGATACCAGGTGCACTTTGAAGACTACATTTTTATCAGAAACATCGCCTGATGTATTAATGTAATACTCTTTCCCGAAATCAATTGCTGAAAATTCAAGGTATCTTTTGGGGTTTACCTGAATGTCCTTAATCAAAAAAGAGAGGTTTTCGGAAAGTTCGGTGATGGAATGATACAATTGGTCATCGTTAAGCAAAAGTCCGGCTGTATTTTCTGAACTATTTAGTTTTTGTAGTAGCTGAAGAATCTGTTCAGATGCTTCTGAAATATTTTCCACAATAGGAGAAACGGGCAACTGAGCCAGTGTATCGCTTAATTTTGACAGATTTTTGATGGTATTATCCAGTTCTTTGGAGTTTTTGCTGAGCGTTCCGGTAATGTCTTTTACATTTTCCATAGTAAGCTGAATATTCCCTTTCTGTGACGAAACAATCTGTTGTAAATCAGAAGTTGTTTTTTCAATATTGTCAATACTTCGGTTGATATTGGCAAAACTCTCCGATAGATTTTCTCGGGCATCTTCATTCAAAATAACGGTCAAAGTTACAATGGCCGAATCGATGGTATTCAAGAGCTGTTCAGCTTTGTTTTTAAGGGGTAAAACCTGCATACTTACTTGTTCTTTGAGGTCACTTTCAATCGCACCGGGAATAGTATCGCCCGAAGCGTAGAACATTTTTTCTTCACTGAAAATCATTTTAATAGAGCGGGTTCCCATGATATCACTACTGATAATCTGGGCGACTGAATTTACCGGGATTTTAAAAGTTGCATCCATCATAAGGGTAACTACAAGTTTACCGCTATTATCAGGAGTAAATCCGATGTCGTAAACCTGGCCAACCTGGTACCCATTCATAATCACTTTGTTCGATTCAACCAACCCATCGATTCGGTCGTAAATCACGAAATAGTAATCGTTTCGTTTAAAAACATCGTTTCCTTTCAGATAACTAAGTCCCCAGATTAATATGGTAAGTGAAACTACAATCAGAACCCCAAGTTTTACGTATTTCGAATGTTTCATGCTATAGTTTTTTGGTTGGATCTAATTGATCTGTGATTGCAATTTAATAACACAACTTATGTTTTTGTCGTTTTGTTTCAAAACTCAGGTAAAATTAGATATTTCAGCTATCACATTCATTTTTTTAAGGTGTCTTTTTTAACGAAACAAGTTTTTCGTTTTCAAATGCAACCACAAACGAATCGGGATATTTCTGCACAATGCTTTTTCTTCCTTTTTCTGCATCCTTTTCAGAGTCGAATTTACCTGAGAAATAACGGTACATTCCGTTTGTTTCAGTTCGAAACACATTTTTAAGTCCTTTAAAATTAGAGGAATTCGGTTCGAGTTCCTTTTTAGATGCTGCAATCTGAACCGAGTAATAGACATTGCTTTTAGCCATTACCGATGGCTCATTTATTTCTATCGGAATAGGCTCTATGGTAGGTTCTGTTTGAGCAGCAACTGGGGGGTCATTAATTTTTTGTGTATTATTTTCTGTGTGAACAGCAAAGCTACTTTGGTTTTCAGTCTTGTGTTTGTACACTTCAAAAGCATTAAAAATTGCATCGGAAAGTTCGCTTTTCCCATTTTCACTCACAAGATAATTTCGCTCTTCAGCATTTGAGATAAACCCTACTTCAACCAAAACGCCAGGCATTGTTACCTGCCTCAGAACGAGAAAACCGGCCTGTTTTACACTCCTATCCAATCTTTTCGCTTTTAATCTGAACTGATCTTGAATAGCGGAAGCTAACATGATACTTTGGTCGAGATATTCGCTTTGCACAGCCAGAAACATGATATTTGATTCAGGAGAGTTAGGATCATAACCTTCATAACTTGTCGTATAATCATCTTCTAAAAGAATCACAGCGTTTTCTTTTTTAACCAGATCAAAGTTGTCGTTTTGCCTGTCTTCTCCCAATACAAATGTTTCTGTTCCGTATGGACTTCTACTTTCGGCTCCATTCACATGAATCGAAATAAAAAGATCGGCCTTGTTTTTATTGGCAATCCGCGCCCTTTCGTGCAATGGGATAAAAACATCAGTACTTCGTGTGTAAATTACTTTTGTATCGGGGTACTTGCTTTTTATTGATTGGCCTAACCGATGAGCAAGATCCAGCACAATGTCCTTTTCACGTGCATTTCCAACCGATGCTCCGAAATCTTTTCCTCCATGACCCGGATCAATCACCACAACCGAAACTTTTGCATCGTCTTTCTCCGAACTTTTGCAAATCGCTGATTTTGACATGCTGATGATTGCAATGCAAATAGAAATGATAATTAATGACTTATTTCTCATGGCACTTATATCGAATGAACAGCAAAAATAGAATTATTAGCATTATTTTGCATTTATAAGGGTTTATCAATGCCCCTTATTTTTATTTTTGTCGGGCCAAAATGCAGGTAATTCAGAAAACGCGTTGTATAGAAAATTTATAACATATCTCTTTCTACTGTTTCCGTATTTAATTTTCAGCCAGGAATCGGAAAAGTTCACAGTGGGTGACTTTGGTGCAACTGTGAATGATACAACCGAAATTGTTTCAGTTGATACGGTTGCTGTTGATACGCTTATGATGGATTCTGTTGCCATCGATTCAGTAAAAAAGCCAATAATAGAAGACCCTATTGTTTACAGTGCTGAAGATTCGATTGTGGTATCATTTGACGGTCAGCGTGTGTTTTTGTATAAAAATGCATCAGTTAAGTACCAACAAATTGAACTGACAGCATATTATATTGAACTCGATTTGGAAACAAAGCAGATTTATGCTGAAGGATTTAAGGACAGTACTGGTATCATGTCGAGCAAGCCTTTGTTTAAACAAGGCAACGAGGAATATGAATCGGAAACCATGCGATATAATTTTGAAACAGAAAAGGCATTTATTACCAAAGTCGTTTCGAAACAAGGTGAAGGTTTTATTCTGAGCGACAGAACAAAAAAAATTGGCACTGACGTTTTTATTACCGAAAAGGCTAAATACACCACTTGTGATGCCGATCACCCTCACTTTTATATGCATCTTACCAAGGCTAAAGTAATTTCTAATAACAAAATTGTAACAGGTCCGGCCTGGATGGTTTTAGAGGATCTCCCAATTTATTTTCCTATTCTTCCGTTTGGTTTTTTCCCAAGTACACCAACTTATTCATCAGGAATTCTGGTGCCAATGTACGGTGAGGAAGCCAACCGCGGATTCTTTCTGCGCGAGGGTGGTTACTATTGGGCAGCCGGAGAATATTTCGATTTGGCATTAAAAGGTGAGATTTATTCAAAAGGTTCGTGGGGAACGCAATTACATACAAATTATAAAAAACGTTATAAGTTTTCAGGCGGATTCGATTTCAGGTACAATGTCAACGTTTATGGTGAATCGGGACTTGATACTTACACCCGTACTCCTCAATATCAGGTAATGTGGAGCCACAGCCAGGATCAGAAAGCCAACCCAAGCCGTACTTTTTCGGCAAGTGTTAATCTTTCGAGTAGTGGTTACGATAAGCAAAACTCGTATGAAGGTCAAATCGGTGGAAACAACTACCTGAACACTCAAAAATCGTCGAGCATATCGTATTCTCAAAGGTTCGAGAATACGCCGTTTAATATGTCAGTCAACCTCAGACATTCTCAGAATTCAGTTGATACTACAATTACATTGTCGTTGCCCGAAATGACTTTCAGTATGGCTAAAGTTTACCCTTTCAGAAAAAAAAACCGTTCTGGCCCAGTGAAATTTTATGAAAAATTCGGGATCAACTACACCGCAAATTTGCGAAATTCAATAAGCAATGTGAAAGAATACGATTTGCTTGAAAAATCATTTCCCGACGATTGGAAAAACGGAATCAAACACAATATTCCGCTGGCGTTCCCGGGATTTAATCTTGGCAACATCAATGTCAGCCCGAGCATCGGTTACGACGAAAAATGGTACTTCAAAAAATATACATACACTTATGTTGAAGACCAGATATTTACCGATGAATATGGGAAAAAATCACACATCGACCAGGATACAATTTCGGGGTTGAGTCGTGTTTATGATTACAGTTACAGTTTAAGCGCATCGACAAACATTTATGGGATGTTTATTCCGCGTAATCCGAAATCCAAAATCAAAGGTATCAGGCATAAATTTTCACCTTCGGCAAGTTTTAGCTACCGCCCCGATTTTGGACAGGAACGTTTTGGATACTGGCAGGAAGTTCAGGTTGATTCAACAGGAAAAGTTGACTATTTCGATGTAAATCAGGGTGGCGTGTATGGGGGGTCGCCTCAACGGGGAGCATCGGGTTCAATCAGCTTGGCGTTGAATAACAACCTCGAGATGAAGATGATTGACACAAAAGATACGACCAGTAACAGCAAGGAAGTAAAATTCAAAAAGGTTAAGCTGATTGATAATTTTGGTCTGGCTTCTTCATATAACCTTATCGCCGATTCACTGAATATGGCACCAATCAGTATCAGAGCGCGGACCACGGTGGCTGGTGTGAGCATAAACATGGGAAGTGTTATCGATCCATACATGGTTAACAATGAATACCAACGTATAAACGAATGGGTCTGGAATAACCGGAGCGGAATAGGAAGAATTGGCCGGCTTACCAATGCCAACCTTTCATTTGGAATGAATTTCAACTCGAAAAGTAAAAAAGACAAAACCAAAGTTGCGGGCGACGAGGAAGAAGATGCGGAAGATCGCAGACCTGTAATTTACAGCGAATATGCCGATTTCAGCATGCCTTGGAATTTTGGGTTCGATTACAGCTTCAGTTATTCTGGCCCTTCGTCGGGAGCGCCAGATGGCCGCTTTTCGCAAACACTTGGCATCAGGGGAAATGTGAGTCTGACCGATAAATGGAAGGTTAATATGAATACAAGTTATGATATTATGGGAGGTGGTTTTGGATACACAAACATCAGCATTAACCGCGACCTGCATTGCTGGCAGATGGCATTTAACTTTGTGCCATTTGGATACATGAAAAGTTATAGTTTTACAATTAATGCAAAATCATCAATGTTGAAAGATTTACAATTGAAGAAGCAGGAAAGTCATTACGATAATTTTTAACCAAAACGAATTGAATATGAAACGGATTATTGCTACAGAAAATGCCCCAAAAGCAGTGGCTGCATACAGCCAGGCAGTTGAAATGAACGGAATGCTTTTTATTTCGGGCCAGGTACCGCTTGACCCTGCAACCGGGAAAATGGCGGAAGGGGGAATTGAAGAACAAACTTTACAGGTGATGAAAAACATCGGAGCAGTTCTGGAAGCTGCCGGTTATGGTTACCCCGATGTGGTGAAATCGACCTGCTTTTTGAGCGATATTGCCAATTTTAAGGCTATGAATGATGTGTATGCACAGTTTTATACCGAAAACAGACCAGCACGTTCAGCCTTTGCTGTAAAAGATTTACCGCTTGGCGCATTGGTTGAGATTGAAACCATTGCAATGAAATAGAAAATGGATGTATGTGGGAGTTCGACTTTCCCAAGTCGAACATTCAAAATTCTGTGAGTTGGAAACTCACAGTCCTGTAACAAAAAAGGGTTTCCGAATCAACGGAAACCCTTTTTTGTATAAAATGCTTGTTGCTATTCGGCAACCACTTCAAATTCTATTTCGATGATAACTTCTTTGTGCAATTTGATTTTTGCGGTGTAAGTACCAACTTCTTTGATATGATCTTCGGGCAGCATAATCTGTTTGCGATCGATTTCAAATCCTTTTTTGTTGATAGCTTCTGCCAACTGGATGGTGTTTACCGAACCGAAAATTTTACCCAGTGTGCTTGTTTTAGCGCCAATAGTAATTTTCTTGTTCACCAGCTGGTCGGCAATTTTCTGAGCTTCATTTTTCAATTTGGCTTCTTTGTGTGCACGCTGTCTGATGTTTTCGGCTAATACTTTTTTTGCGCTCACTGACGCTTCAATCGCTTTTTTCTGAGGAATGAGGTAGTTGCGGGCATACCCGTCTTTTACCATAATCACATCGTCTTTACTTCCTAGACGTTCAACGTCTTGTTTTAATATAATTTCCATTTCGTGTCCTCCTTATTTCATGTTGTCGGTTACAAACGGCAGCAATGCAATCAGTCGGGCACGTTTAATAGCCTGACCCACTTTGCGCTGGTATTTCAGCGATGTGCCTGTAATACGACGTGGTAAAATACGTCCCTGTTCATTCAGAAATTTTTTCAGAAATTCAGGGTCTTTGTAGTCAACATACTTGATTCCGTTCTTCTTGAAACGGCAATACTTTTTCTTTTTAATCTCAACTGACGGCGGAGTCAGGTAACGGATTTCGCTAGAACTTTGTGCCATGGTTTAACCCTCCTTTTCTGTTTTTTCTTTTTGAAGTCTCTTTCTCTTGTTGCTGTACTCAACGGCGTATTTGTCGAGTTTAATCGTCATAAAACGAATCACTTTTTCATCGCGGCGGAATTCAGTTTCCAGCTTGGCAACAAATGTAGGTTCGGCTTTGTATTCAAACAATTGATAAAAGCCGGTAGATTTTTTTTGAATCGGGTAGGCCAATTTTTTCATTCCCCAATTCTCTTCATGGAGCAACTCACAACCGTGGGAGGTGATGTAGTCCCTGAACTTTTTTACCGCCTCCTTTACCTGTGGCTCAGATAAAACGGGAGTGCATATGAAGACGGTTTCGTACTGATTCATCATAATCCTCTAATTTTTAAATTATTAATATCTCTATCCAAATTTTTTGGACGCGCAAAAGTAGAAATAAATTGTTATTTATCAAACACATGGGTGAATTTCCATTAATTCGGCGAGTATTTTTTTCAGGGTAATAAATTGTAGCAAGTTGCGGGG
>DYSZ01000120.1 GCA_020726265.1 Draconibacterium orientale | reverse complement strand
GCCGGAGAGAATTCAGGAAAAAAACTGCCCTTACAAGTGCTGCCCTTACAATAGGCGGCATTTTGCCGGGATTTTCAGCAAAAAGTTACAAAAGGATAATTGGCGCAAGCGACAAGATTCTGACTTCAATAATGGGTGTGAATTCCCGTGGTTATGCGTTGGCGCAGAACTTTGCATATCAAAAAGAAAACAATCTGATTCATGTTTGCGATGTGGATTCGCGGGCAATGGAAAAATGTATTGCCAATGTAAATCAGATTCAGGGAACAACTGCCACAGGATTTTCCGATTTTCGGAAATCGCTTGAAAATAAAGATATTGACATCATGATAATCGCTACCCCCGATCATTGGCATGCGCCGGCAGCGTTGCTGGCAATGCAGGCAGGCAAACATGTTTACCTCGAAAAACCGGCCAGCCATAATCCACACGAAGGAGAAATACTGATTACGGCGGCAGCACGTTATAAAAAGTCAATCCAAATGGGAAATCAGCGTCGGTCGTGGCCCAACGTTTTGCAGGCCATTGATGAAATCAAAAACGGAATCATCGGGCGACCCTATTTTGGAAAAGGATGGTACACCAACAACCGCGAATCGATTGGTGTGGGAAAGGAAACTGCCATCCCGGAATGGCTTAACTGGGATTTGTGGCAGGGCCCGGCGCCAAGAAAAACATTTAAAGACAACTACATCCATTACAACTGGCACTGGTTCTGGCACTGGGGGACGGGCGAAGCATTGAACAACGGAACGCACATGCTCGATTTGCTGCGCTGGGGTTTGGGTGTTGATTATCCGGTAAAAGTAAGTTCGAATGGTGGCCGGTACCGGTACACCGACGATTGGGAAACGCCTGACACACAAATTATCAACCTCGATTTTAAGGAAGGTGTTTCAATGACATGGGAAGGCAGAAGCTGCAACGGCAGACATGTGGAAGGCGGCTCGGTTGGTGTTGAATTTTTTGGTGAAAAAGGTTCACTGCTGATAACCGGTGGTAACGAATACAAGGTTTTCGACCTTCAAAATAACCTTGTAAAAGAGGTAAAAGACAACCTGGAAATCGACCCGCGAAATGCTGCAAATCCATCGGGATTTCTCGATTCGCTTCATATCACCAACCTGATGAATCACATTCTGAAAGGTGAAACTTTAAAATCGGATATAACATCAGGACATATCAGTACTTTGTTGGCGCAACTCGGAAATATCTCGCAACGAGTTGGCCATTCGCTCGATATCAATCCTGAAAACGGCCATATTATTGGCAACAATAAAGCCCGGAACCTATGGTCGCGCGAATATGAAAAAGGCTGGGAAATGAAACTTTGATTTAAATTTAATTTATGAAAGAAAAACTTGCCGCTGTTGACCCCAAAAACCTGAGCAAAAAAGATTTGGTAATCTCAATATCCATTATTGGAGCCATGTTTTTTATCAGCTGTTACCAAAAATTCGCCCTGTAAGTATTCCAAAACTTTTTGGTACAGTTTTCCTTTCGACCTGAAATAGTAATTCAAGGACGAGTTGTTTGTGCCCTACAATTCGGTGATTTTCCGGATTGTGGTTCCATGATAGCCATACAAAAGAAAAATCTCGCAGGCCGAATGGAAAATACGTTCCTCTGTGTTTAATCCGCTTTTAGTCATCTGTCGGTTTTCTGTAATTGGCAGTAATCAAAACTTTAAGGCTTCAAAATCTCAATTTGTCGGTCATAAATCCAAACCGGAGCACACTTAACTGATGGCTGAAGTACATATTGTAGTAATCGGCACCGTTGTAATATTGCACAAACAGGCCAATATCTTCGAAAAAACGGGGATGATAGTAAAATGTCAAACTGAAATCTAACCGGTTAAGGTTTGCACTGCTCCAATTGTTGATGTCACCAAAATGCCAGGTTGTTTCTGCTTTTACCGATAAATTGGCTGGTTTATGAGTTTGCTTAAGGTTTTCATCCGAAAGTTTAAATACCGAAATTGAATTGTGCCAGCGTACATTACTGTAAATTCCTTCCAACTCCTTTGCCGACCATATATGAGGGTGAATTTCAAGTGATGTTTTAAAGAATTGGTAAGCATTCAATCGCTTGCTGAAATTTGTCCTGATAAAACCTGGTTCAAAAAAGTTGGTCGAAAAATCACCGGATTTTGTATTCACACTTCCATCTTCAAGAAAAAAAGGGTCCTCCTGTCCGTTGGAATGATGTGCAATACGCCCGAAAATATTGGATGATTTGGCGCTCCTTTCATTATTCAACTGGTAATACACAGAAATTTGAGGAATGTAACTGGGTGTTCGCACTGGAAATGATTCCTCCCGGTACATGCGAATGATAATTTGCGGAGTAAGAACTCCCATCAGACGGGAGTTCTTGCTTTGTCGCAAATAAAAATTCGGAATCAAATTTCCTTCAAACCAAAGTGGTTCAATATTTCCGATATCGGTCGGAAACGTAATGTAGCTGTTTCCCTGATTCACCTGCGAAATCAGTGTTAATTCAAATTTCTGAACGTTATTCTCCTGGCTTTGAGCGCTGAAAGCTATAAAAATGAACAAAATTGTATGCGTTACTTTTATTCTCATTTTACATGTAAATTATTTTAACCTCCATTTCTGAATTATGTGAGAAATTAAAAGCAGTCTTATTAAAAGTAGGCCTGTTTGTAATTTTCAGCGACTGAAAATTTGAAAATCCTATTCCTTCTTTTGGCAGAATTATGCCTTTCTCAATTTTACCATCTTCATTTTCATCGTGTAAAACATTTACAGCATATCTGCCAACCGGCAAATTTTCAAAAGTTACTGTTGATGTGCCGTTTGCAATTTTTGCCGTTAGTTTTCGGTAGTACTTTTTATAATGTTCATCCGGAAACGAATCTTCGGTATTGTACAACGCAAACTGAACCACTCCTTTTGAGTTTCGTAATTCATTTACTTTTACTGTTAAATGGTAGTTTTTTACCTCGTTGATTTTAAAGGAAGAACCCAGTACAAGAAGCAAATTGAGTTGAATAATCAGCAATACTTTTTTCATGCCTTTTTATTTTTACTGAATTTCTCTTTGATGCTGTCAACCACATAATACACCACCGGCACAAGGAAAACGGTGAGAATGAGTGATGAAAGCAATCCGCCGATAATAACCCAGGCCAATCCGTTTTTCCATTCACTGGCTGTTCCTTTTCCCAATGCGATGGGCAACATGCCGATGGCCATCGCAAGAGTTGTCATTAAAATAGGCCGTAACCGTTCTTTTCCCGCTAAAATCAATGCCTCTTTGTAATGTTTGCCTTCGGCCTTTAACTGGTTGGTAAAATCGACAATAAGAATTGCATTTTTGGTTACCAGCCCCATCAACATAATTAAGCCAAGCTGGGCAAAAAGTGTTAAATCGTTGAGCGACAGGTTTAAGGCCAGAAATGCCCCGATGGCAGCTACCGGAATACCAAACAACGCCACAAACGGATAAATGTAACTGTCGTATAAAGCAATCATAATCAAATAAATGAGAATAAAAGAAATAAGCAGAACAGAACCCAGCGCCCCAAAACTTTCGTTCTGCGTTTTAATATCGGCTCCCCAGGTAAGTTTAATATCTTCAGGTAGTGGTTTCAATTTTAATTGGGCAATCACATCGTCGGCCAGTGTCCCCGATGGGCGGCCAAATGATTCGGCAGTAAGCGTTACCGATGTCTGCCGGTCGAGTCTTTCCAATAACGAGGGTGAGTTATCCTGTCTGACTTCTGCAAACTGCGAAACTTCCACCGGAATATTCAACGGATTAACAATCACCAGGTGAGTGATATCTTCATAGTTTTTCCGGTCAAATTCATCGAGCCAGATTCTTACCGGGTATTCTGTCCCATTTTCGGTTAACGAGGCATTGTCATCGCCGGTAAAAGCTGTCCGTAAATTCATTCCCACATAACTTGTATTTAATCCGAGCCGTTGCATTTTTTCCTTGTCGGGAATTACTTTGTACTCCGGATTCCCTTCTTCTACCGAAAGTTGCACATTATCGGCTCCGGGAATATTTTCAACCACAGCTTTCAGTTCTTCTGATGTTTTCATCACCAACCCGAGATTAGCTCCGCTCAACGTTATTTTAATCGGAGCGCCTTTTGGAAGCAATCCGATAACAGCCATAGAGAAATTAACGCCTGTAAACTGGTTCCCGAGTTCAGCACGAAGCCATTTCATGAAATCTTCAGTTTGCATTTCCCGTTCCTTTTCAGGTTTCAGCTGAATTGTGAATTCAGAAATGTTTGCAGCGCCAACACCCAAACTGCCAATTCCGGTACTGGGGCCTGCTATGTTGCTGAAAAGTGATTCTACCTCGGGTTGTTGCAAAATAAAACTCTCAATCTGCATCGACACAATATTATTTTGCTGAACAGTTACCGTTTTATCGAATTCCAGGTTCAGCCTGAATTTTCCCTGGTCGCCGGTTGACATCATTTCTTTCCCGATAATTCCCTGTTTCATAATACCGAGTGTGATGACAAAGAGCACCAAAACGATTCCTGTAAAAATCAGTTTATGGTTCAGCACCCATTGCAACTTCCTTCCGTACCACGCAATAAATGTGTTGAGCTGGTGTTCGAACCAAAGTAAAAACCGGTTAAAAATATTTGTGGGCTGCAAATCTTCCTTTTTGCCAATTCGCGAAGCAAGCCAGGGTGTAAGCGTAAAACCAACAAGCAAACTGGTTAATGTTGAAGTGATTACAACCACCGAAAACTGTTTTAACATATCGGCAACAAAAACCTGGAGAAAAAGAATGGGGAGAAAAACAACCACATCGACCAAAGTAATTGAAAGCGCTGAAAACCCGATTTCCATCCGGCCAGCTAAAGAAGCATCTCGTTTTTCTTTTCCCATGTCGAGATGCCGCTGAATATTTTCGAGCACCACAATTGCATCATCAACCAAAATCCCGATTATCAGCGACATAGCAAGTAGTGTCATCAGGTTGAGCGTGTAACCCAGCAACCACATTACTGCAAATGCGGTTACCAGCGAGGTGGGAATTGAAATCAAAACAATGAGAGAATTGCGGTAGCTTCTCAGAAAGAGCAGCATGACCAGCGATACAAGTATTACTGCCAGAAAAAGGTCGAATACCACAGAGTCAACCGCGGCGATGGTTTTGTCTGTCGAATCATCAGCAATGATAAACTTTAGGCCTGCCGCTTTATTCTGTTCCTCAATTGATTTAAGTTTGTCGCGAACCAGTTTCGAAACATCAACGGCATTGGCATCTCCCTGTTTTTTCAGCAGCAATCCAATCCCATTCGCGCCGTTATAACGGCTCACCGATGTAATTTCCTTTATTCCATCGGTAACGCTGGCCACATCTTTTACAAACACCGGACTGTTCGGAAATGGCATAGCTACCTGCACATTCATTATGTCGTTCACATTGCTGAACTTTCCGGTAATGCGCACCGGGTTGTTATCTTTTGCGGTTTGTACTTTACCTGCCGGCAAATCCAGCCCCGAACGGTTTATCGCTTCAACCACCTGGCTCATCGAAACTTTGTAATATACCAGTTTATCCTGGTTAACCTTTACCTGAATTTCACGTTCTTCCCCGCCTAAAAGTGTTATTTCAGCCACTCCTTTCAACTGCTGTATTTGCGGAAGAAAATCGTCTTTCATTTTCTGATAAAATTCAGTTTCGGGCAGGTTGCTTGTCGCACTGATTGAAATTACCGGCAAATCGTTGGGCGAAACCTTACTCATCACCGGGCTTTCAATAGCTGCGGGCAAATCTTTTCTGATGTTATCAATGTATCGCTGTGCATCCTGCATTGCTTTGTCAACATCAACCCCATACTTCAGGTTGGCAATAATTACCGAAGCATTTGGCATCGATTTGGTTTCGAGGTAGTCAACTCCCTCCAGATTCGAAAGTGCATCTTCAATTTTCCGCGAAACAGAGGTCTCAACTTCCTGCGGTTCAGCGCCGGGATACATGGTTTTTATCACCACTACCGGTTGATTAAAATCGGGAAGCAACTCGTAGCCCAGGTTTTTGTACCCGATTATCCCAAGCAGTGTAAATACGCTGAAAAGTACAATTATCAGCGACGGTCGTTTTATGGCAATTTCTGTAATATTCATCGTGCTAATTTATTTAATCTGAATGTTGGCCCCTTCAAATAAATTGATAAAACCGGTGGTTACAAGTACGTCGCCGCTCTGTAAACCCGACGAAACAACGACTTTATTTTCAAATCTTTTTGAAACAATAATATCCTGCAAAACGGCTTTACCTTCATTTACCACGTAAACCTGTGGTTTAATGTTTGTCCCAGCAATTGCCGATGCCGGAATTACAATTTGCTTTTCAGCACTCTGATTTTCAATGGTTACCGAGCCCGACATTCCTGATTTAATTTTTAACCCCGGTGTGTTTTTCACTTTCAACTGAACCGGATAACTGTTTCCCATGTTGGCTTTGCTGCCAATCATATTAATTTCACCAGTTAGTTCTTCTGTGGGAAACGCGTCGGCAAATACTCGGTGTTTATCGTCTCTGTTGAATTGATTTAAATCCTTGTCGGGAATATTGATGGTGAACCTCAAAACCGAAATATCGGTAATTTGTAACAATGGAACTCCAGGAGCAGCAAATGCGCCTTCTTCAGTCATTTTAGCTGTAACAACCCCGTTAAAAGGAGATTTTATGGTTGTTTTGCTGATTTGCTCAAGCAGTGTGGCTTTTTGCACAAGTGCCGATTTTAAACCAAGTTCGGCCTTTTCAAGCTGAACACCCTGAATGGCATCGGCATTTGCCAGAACTGTGTAACGTTTTACATCCGCTTCAAGACCTTCAATCTGAACTTCAACCGACTGAAGTTGCAACTTCAGCAACGAATTATCCAGTTGAATCAATGTCTGTCCGGTTTTTACAATACTTCCGGCATCAACCAAAACCGAATTTATTTTACCCTGAATTTCGGCGCTCACTTTTGTTTCACGGTCAGGTTCAAAAGAACCCGTGTACGAAATTTTGGTATTTAAATATCCCCATTTCAACGTTTCAACCTGAACACTAACAGGGCTCTCTTTTTCGTAATGATAAACCCGTTCAACGGTGGTTTCCTTGTTGTTTTTCAAACGGAGAACCACGATGGCTACAAGCGCCAAACCAATTATTATGTATAAAATTTTGTTTTTCATCTGATATTATTTTTATTGTTATTTTTAATAATTCTCATTTTACCAGTTTGTATTTTTTGAGATTTTCATTTCGCCATCAATTTTTTAAGCTCCCTGTAAGTTTTTTTAATTCGAGGTCGGTTTTTAACAAGGTAACTATGGCCGTTAAATAGTTTTGCTGTGCTTCGCGCAGGGCGTTGTCGGCAAGTAAAACTTCGGTCAGTCCCGCAGTACCTTCATTTTGCTGAAGAAGTGTTTGTTCATAAATGGTTTTGGCAATGCTTATTTGCGACAATCCGTTGGTTATATTTCTGTGCGCAACATTTCTTTGCTGAATTGCATTCTCAACCTGCATGTTGTTTTGCTCGGTAATTAAGCCTATTTGCAAAGTATTGTTTTGAATTTCCAGCGATTTCTGATTGATTTTCCGGCTTGTCACCATTCCGCCAAACAACGGTACAGACAGTTGAACACCTACAAATCCTGATGCATGAAAATTCAGGAATTCATTGGGTTTTTCATTATAACCAAACCCAATTTGCGAATAACTTCCATAAGCTGACAACGAAGGTAACCGCGATGTTTTCAACGTTTTCATCTCACTCTGAAGCAATCGGTTTTGTGCATTGACCAGTTGTTCATCTGTGGTGGTTAAATTTGGATAAGTATTTAAACTGTTGGTTCTTATGTCAGTTTCAACTGCTATATCCACATCAGCAGAAACTCCCATTGTAAACCTCAATGCACTGATAACCTGGTCGATATTACTTCCAATAAGTTGTTGCTGGGTGAGTAATTGTTCTTTTTGCAATTCCACTTTACTTACATCAGTTGCTTTAACCATTAACTGGGTATGCAGCAAACGCAGGTTTTCGAGCAACTTACTTGTGTTTACAATATTGCTGTCGATAAAAGCCAGCTGATGTTGGAGTATTTGCGCATTGTAATACAGGTTCGATATTTCGAAAAACAATTCTTCTTCGGTTTTGCGGTATTGTATTTCTGTAATTTGTGAGGCGATTTTTGAGTTTCTGATACCTCCCGTTATTTGCGGATTATACAAAGGCAGTGAAGCCTGAACTGAAGCATTGATGTTGTGAGGCACGCCAAACTGCACTTCATTGTATTGCCCTTCAGGTCCCCCAAATGCCGACATGGGCATAATTTGATAAGGCAACTCAACAAAATATCGGTAATCACTTGTCAGGTTAATCTTCGGGATAATATTTGATTTTGCCTCCTTTTGTTTTTCATTTCCAAGGGCAATATTATTTCTGCTTATTTGCAGATTACTGTTATACACAAGGGCAGTATCAATACATTGCTGCAATGTCCACGTCTGCGAATTTCCCTGCAAAACGACTGACATAAAAACCAATGCAAGCAGCCATTTCCCATTGTGAATATTCACTAACTTTTGAATCAGATTTTTTTTCATCATTCTTTTATTCATTTTGTGTTGATTTCATATTGATTACCAATTCATTTACACGCTGTTCGTTTTCCATAAACAGCCTGAACTCCGACAAAATCCGGTCTGCCCATTTTTCTGATGGCAATGGCGTTTTAAAGACCTGTAATCTTTTACCTTCATCAATAATTCCAGTCAGGTAAGATTTTGCCAGTTTTTTTATTCTGAAAACCACAGCCGTGATTTTCTCATTTTTTTGTGTCAACGATTTGTTGAAAATGACAGCTAAATAATAAGGCCTTTGCAGAAATAAAAAATACAACCGCTTAAACAACAATTTTAATGTGGTTTCCGGGCCTTCTTCTTTTCCCGAAATTTCTTTGATAAACTCCAGAAGTTCATTCTCAAACGATTCTAAAAGCATTACAAGAATGTCATCAACTGAACCGAATTGTTGTAACAGGTAATTTTCATCCAGATTTAATTCTTTGGCAACATGGGCAATTGTAAGTGTATCGATTCCTTCTTCTTCAATTATCAGTCCCGTTATCTGTTCCACCACTTTTTTAGAGACTATCATATTTCTATAATTTAGTTTGTGAATGTTCACTAACATCAATAATTAAAAAAATTCAGGCTCCTTTTATTCAATTTAATTCTGTTTTTGCAAAAGCATTTTTACAGAATTAATTAATTCAGCGCCTTTTGCAATCAGGTCGAATTTGTAATCAGTCATACTCCACTGTTTCACAAACATGCGCAACGAACCTAAAATCATAATGGCAAGATGCGTAGCTTCAATATCGTTTCTTATTTCACCTTTCTGCTGACCATCTTTAATTATTGTGGTTAAACTCTCCATGTTAAGGTTCATAATTTCAGCCACCTTTGTACACAACTCCCTTTCGTTTCTGAAGATTTCTTCTGAAAAAATCACGACCACCAGCGAGGGAGTATTTGTAAATTTTCTGAAGTGATTTGCAAATAGTTTCTCAATCTTTATAATCGAATTCTCGTTAGAATTCAACTGATTAGAGAAAAGTTGTTCGGTGTTTCTTTTGAAAAAATCAAGGATGGCAAGTAAAATCTGGATTTTATTTTCGTAATGCCGGTAAATAGCAGATTCAGCAAATCCAATTCTTTTTGCTAGGTTCTTTATGGTCAACGATTGTATTCCGCTTTCCGTAATCAATGCCAGCGAAACATTTATAATCTCCTGCTGGCGCTCCGTAATTTCTGTATTCATAAAAAATTTATATGTGAGTGAATATTCACCCGCAAAGAAAAACAAATATTTTTAACAACACAAATATTTTTTAAAAAAGTATTACAAAGATTTACCTCATCAACTATTTGTTTCAAACTGTAACTGGCCAAATCGTGTTCTTTGCTTACCCAATCCCTCCCCGGCAATTTTCCATTACACAGATGAAAAAGCCTGTGATTGCCTAACTCACGACCATTTTGGGCTGCAATTCTCCACTCCTCCAGCCGTGTAGCAAATGGTAGCGAATTTACGGGAAAATAAAATGTCCCCTTTCAAACCTAATGAATCGAGTAACGAAAGTACATTCTCGAGATGTACATTTAAGCCGTCAACATATGTCACCACGACAGCACACTTTTTCCAGTTCCAAAGCGACAGGTTTTGTGCAAAACTGTTCAAACCAAAAAAAATCCTCTCCATAAATGATAAGGAGCTGCAACTTTTGGTTACAGCTCCTTCGGGTTAATCGTCAAAATTTATCTTATGCTTTTTCGAGTTTCAGCGTTTCGGTTGGCTGATCACAGACTTCGGTCGGTCCGAAATACTGGATCGGTCCCGGGTAAACATAATCGGTTTTATAAGCCCACTCACCTCTTTTCGACAGGAAATGTTTAAATGGTGCGCCATCGAGTTTAACCAATGCTTTCTGTATAACCGGTTTCATGTGGCCATGACGTTTTTCCATGTTCATCATCATCGTAATCGGGATCCCGCCTGCAATCCACTCACTGGCCGGAGAAGTGAGGTTACGCACCGATGACATGTATCCGGTTTTTCCCGAAGCTACAAGTACAGCTGCTGTGTAACCCAGCGAGTAGCAATAATCGGCATCGAAATTCGACGGAGCTGCGCAACGTCCTTCGTACCCGAAGAAGTGGTACTGTGCCCCGAATTTGCCCACATATTCTCCATCCTTTTTCATTTCATCAAGTTTGGTTTTCACCATTTCGCCAAGCAGTTTTTCAGTTTCAATCAGCGAAACCTGCACGTTTCCGTGTGGGTCGCGATCGAGAGTAAGCTGTGTGGCAATGCTGGCAGGCAGCGATTTAAACACAGTTGCCGATTCGTGCGAAATCTTTTCGGCCACCCATTCAAGCCGGTAACTCTTTTTTACATTCTGAAAAATCTCGGTAGTTTTTGTTCCTTCAGCAAGCAAATCGTTAAGTTCGCTAATCAGCTTTTTCATTTCAGGGACAAACTCCACCAAACCTTCGGGAATCAGTGCAACTCCGAAATTGTCGCCACGAGCTGCACGATTGGCAACTACTTCAGCCATGTATTCCACAATTTCCGAAAGTGTTTCTTTCTTTTCGGCTACTTCTTCCGAAATCAGGCAGATATTGGGTTGTGTTTTGAGTGCACATTCCAACCCAATATGCGAAGCCGACCGACCCATCAGTTTAATAAAATGCCAGTATTTTTTTGCTGAATTGGCATCGCGCTGAATATTACCAATTAATTCAGAATAAACTTTGGTAGCTGTATCGAAACCAAAAGAGGTTTCAATCATTTCGTTTTTCAGGTCACCATCAATTGTTTTTGGGCAACCAATTACCTGAACTCCGGTATTTTTTGCTGCATAATATTCGGCAAGCACACAGGCATTTGTATTTGAGTCATCGCCACCAATAACTACCAGCGCGTTTATCGAAAGATCTTTTGCAATTTCCAGTGCCTTTTCAAATTGTTGTTCTTCTTCGAGCTTGGTACGCCCCGAGCCAATAATATCAAAACCACCTGTATTGCGGTATTCATCAATAATTTCGGCAGTCAGCTCAACATACTCGTGTTTTACCAAACCGCCCGGGCCACCAA
>DYSZ01000294.1 GCA_020726265.1 Draconibacterium orientale | reverse complement strand
TGCATCTTTTTACATTAATTTGATTTTATTAGCATCGCAGTGATATTGAAAGGCTTGTCTATTTGGCGAAAATCATTTTTAACGCAATTAGTAACATCAGCCCACCAAAAAGTTTGCGCAGCAGTTTGTCTGACATGTTAATTGAAAAATGTGAGCCCAGCCAGGCACCAACCACAAATGTGAGCGAGAGTACCAATGCAACTTTCCAATTTACATTACCTTCTTTCCAATAATTCCAGGTAGCCAGAATCCCCACCGGAGGAAGCATAAAAGCAAGGCTTGTTCCCTGGGCTTCGTGCTGACTCATGCCCAAAATAAATACAAGCGCAGGAATGACAATGATGGCACCACCAACACCAAAAACCCCAGCCAGCAAACCCGATATAATTCCTACAATGATTAAAATGATTAATTGTGTTGCGCTCATAATTTTGTTATTGTTGGTCGTGTGAAACCGAGAAACGGAACCCGATTCCGTGTAGATTGGTGATTTTTATGTTGGAATCGGGTTCGAAATACTTGCGTAGCCGCGAAATAAAAACATCGAGGCTGCGGCCTAAAAAGTAGTCGTCGTTGCCCCATATTTTTTCAAGAATCTCGTTGCGGCTGAGCACTTTGTTGGCGTTTAATGCAAAATAACGGATTAGTTCCGATTCTTTTAACGTCAGATTTCGTTGTGTTCCATCAATTGTAAGAATTAAATCATCGGGGTAAAACTGGAATTTGCCAATCGTAATTGCCTTTGAAATGCCTGAATTTGAAACAGGGTGCGCCTGGCTTCGTTTCAGGAAGATTTTGATTTTCAATAGCAGTTCTTCCATGCTGAAGGGTTTTGGTATATAATCGTCGCCACCCAGCGTTAACCCTGTTATTTTATCTTCGGTCATCGAACGCGCTGTCAGAAAAATAATCGGAATCTGTTCATTTTTGTTTCTTACAGTCTTTGCCACCTGAAACCCATCAACTTTTGGCAACATCACATCCAAAATGATGAGATCGAATTCGTTTTGTGCAAAAAGCTGCAGTGCAATTTCCCCGTTTTCAGCCGCTTCAACCCGGTAATGATGTTGTTCAAGATTGTCCTTAACGATAAAACGCAGTGCGTCATCGTCTTCAACAAGTAGTATTTTAAATCCTTTGTCACTCATTTTTTATTCGGAATAAGCAATGTAAATATAGTACCTCCTCCTGTATTTTCATCAACCCTGATTTCCCATTTGTGTGTAACCACAATTTTGTTCACATAATCGAGGCCGAGACCAAATCCTTTTACATTGTGCACGTTTCCTGTTGGCACCCGATAAAATTTGGTGAATATTTTTTTTCGCTGGTCTTTTGGAATTCCAATGCCATTGTCGGCGAAAGCAACTTCGGTATTGCCCATGTGGCGGCGAATGGTAACTTTTAATTCAGGCTCTTTTTCGCAGTATTTCACCCCGTTTTCGAGAATATTCATCATCAGGTTCGAAAGGTGAAAACGATCTCCGAAAACAATAAATTCTTCTGCTGGCAAAATGGTGTAAACATGCGCCTTCTGCCCGAAATTGGATTGTTTGAAATGAGCAATAACCTCATTAATCAAACCATTCATATTGATTTCCTCAATGTTCAGGTGGATTCTGTTTTTTTCAATGCTGGCCAGGTTGAGCACCTTTTCAACGTTCTTTGAAAGCCGTTTGTTTTGCTCCTCGATAATTCCTGCATACAAGAACAATCTTTCGGGCGATTTCAGAATTTCTGGGTCGTTGATCACACTGGCTGCAAGGCCAATCGACGAGATCGGGGTTTTAAGTTCGTGGGTAAGGTTATTGATAAAGTTTTTCTGCACTTCCGAAAGTCGCCGCTGGCGCACGATTACCGAAAGTGTGTACGCAAAAAATATAAGCACAATAACTAACAGGGCAGTAAAAAAGTACCAAACCGAAAGTTGTGAGAAGAAATATGAAAACTGGTTCGGAAAATGAACTACAAAAAAGCTGGAGTAGCGGTCATCCACCTGGAATCCAAATTCTGACGGAAATTCCTGTCCGTCCTTGATAAGTATTCCGTCTTCCATTTGCTCAAGTTCCGGATTGAAAATAGAGAACTCAAAATCGGTGTAAATCTCGTGCCGTTTAAATTGATC
>DYSZ01000293.1 GCA_020726265.1 Draconibacterium orientale | reverse complement strand
ATTTTCAAACTCTTTTTCCAACCAAACTTTGTTTTCAAAGAAATTATTGACCGCATTTACATTCAATGAGCCTATTCGTACTTTTTTCCCGTGAACACCATTTGCAACGACAATACATCGATGGGAAAACAGTCGCTGAAATTTAAAACCGATGTGGCCATGATGGGAAAAATGGGTTACGACATTCGCGTTGAGGAATTTACTCCCGAAGAACTGGAATTTAGTCAGCAGGTTTTGAAAGATTACGCCCGTTTAAAAGAGGTGATTTGGTTTGGCGACATGTACCGTTTGGTTTCGCCGTACGAGGAAAGCCGTGCCGCACTGATGTACGTAAACGAGCCAAAAGATAAGGCTGTTTTATTTTGCTACAACATCAACGCTTACCGCGAAAACATTACCAACCCGGTAAAACTGCAGGGACTTGACCCCGATAAAAAATACGAGGTAAAAGAAATCAACATACAGCAACGTGGTGACGGCCGACGTCCTCCGTTTGGAGGAAATTCAACCCGTGTTTATTCGGGCGATTACCTGATGAAAGCTGGTCTCGAAATTCGTATCGGACGCGGCGATTTATCAAGTAATGTGTACGCAATTTCGGAAGTAAAATAGAAAGTTTTAAGGATTCCATCTTTTGGGAAAGATGGAATCCTTTTCAAGCAGGTTCATATTTGTTATTAAGAATCTTATTTGTTCTTAAATTTAGAGAGTAAAAATCAGGGAGGTATGAAATATTTTTTGCCGTTTCTTTTTATTGTTGTTTTGATTAACCCTTATGAAGTAAGTTCAAAAATACTGCATGTAGGCGCTGGTTTCAAATATCCTGATTTGAATGGTGCTTTGCAAAACGTTGCAATGGGTGATACAATCCTTGTGCATCAGGGTGTTTACACAGGTGGAATTTATTTCGATAACCTGAAAGGTAGTGCAGAAAGTCCAATCTCAATTGTTGCTTCCGGCGAAGTTATTTTCCAGAGAAGTTCAACAGCCTGGCAGTTCACAGATGCGGCACACCTGCATATTCAGGGAATCGAATTTAGCAGGCAGTTGGCCAACGGAGTGAATTTTGACGATGGTGTCACATATCAGTCTCCATCAAATCATATTGTTTTTGAGGATTGTACATTTCGCGATATACAGGCCACCGGCAACAACGATTTGCTAAAATTGTCGGGGGTTGATGATTTTGAAATCGGAAACTGCCGGTTTATCAACGGTTCACCCGGTGGCAGCGGCATCGATATGGTGGGATGCCACAACGGGCTGATTACCAAATGCCGCTTTGAAAACCAGGGAAGTAATTCCATTCAGGCAAAAGGCGGAACCAGCGACATCCGAATCGAAGCCAATTTTTTCAATAATGGCGGACAAAGAGCTGTCAACCATGGCGGCTCCACCGGACTTGCATTTTTCCGACCGCTGGATGCCCGTTACGAAGCAGCGCGGCTGAAGGTTTATTCCAATGTTTATACGGGTTCGTAGGCTGTCGTGGCTTTTGTGGGATGTATCGATTCGGAGGTGGCAAACAACACCATTTACCTGCCGGAAAAATGGGTGATACGGATTTTGCAGGAAACTGTGGATGCCACCCGGTTTTTTCCCTGTGGAAACAATGTTTTCAGGAATAATATCATTTATCGAGACAATCGTGTTTCAACCGATTGTAATGTTGGCGGAAATACAAATCCGCAAAGTTTTGTTTTTTCGAATAACCTTTGGTACAACCCGCAAAACAGCGGATGGGCGGGACCGGAGCTTCCGGTTGCCGAAAGTAACGGGTTGGTTGGTAAAACCCCAATGTTTGCAAATGGTTCTACGGGTGATTTCAATTTACAAATCGGAAGTCCGGCCATTGGAAAAGGTTTTGAAAACAAACAACCTGAAAAGGACTTTAGCGGAAACACCTTTCAAACGCCCCGTTCGATTGGTGCTTTTGAAAAAGCCGGCACCACTGGTTTCGATAACAGAGGAAATAATTTTCCTTCAGGGCTGCACATTTATCCCAATCCCGGGCACGGTAATTTTACTATGTCGGGTCTAAGTACATGACAAAAAACAAAATACATCTATATGAGATTGATATTTAGCATTTAAGAGCACATTCGCAATAAAGGACAACCCACATTT
>DYSZ01000119.1 GCA_020726265.1 Draconibacterium orientale | reverse complement strand
GTCGATATAAATATAAACGGCCTCGGTGATGGCACCGTTTACCGAATGGTATTGTTCATTCATCGCGGGCAGAAAAATGGTGTGCGAACCGTCGGCTGTATTGATAATTTTCATCGAATTCTGAAAGTTTTGTTATCAAAAAAGTAAAGCTATTTTTGTGGCGTAAAATTAGCAAAACCATGCTGGTAAAACTGTTCAACGACAATCCAAATCAACGCGAAGTACTTAAAATTGTGGACGTACTTCGCAACGGCGGATTAATTATATATCCTACCGACTCGATTTATGGTTTGGGTTGCGACATTACCAATACAAAAGCTGTTGAAAAAGTGGCCCGCATCAAAGGTGTGAAAGCCGACAAAAATAATTTTTCGTTTATCTGCAGCGACCTCAGTCATTTGGCCGATTACACAAAACCCATCCCAAACCCTGTGTTTAAACTGATGAAGAAAAATCTTCCCGGTGCGTTTACTTTTATTCTGGAAGCCAATAATAATCTTCCCAAATACTTCAAGGGCAAAAAAACTGTAGGTATCAGGGTTCCTGACAATAATATCATCCGCGAAATCATTCGTGAACTTGGCAACCCGATTCTTTCAACATCAATAAAAGATGACGATGAGATTTTGGAATACACCACCGATCCGGAGCTGATTTACGAAAAATACAGCGAAATTGTTGACGTGGTGATTGATGGTGGCTATGGCGAAATTGTGCCTTCGACCATTGTTGATTGTACCAGCGATGACATTGTTATTGTGCGCGAAGGAAAAGGAGTTCTTGAGTTCTGAAAGAATTAAAAAGGCAGCAAAACAACTCTTTATTTTTTCCAGAATGTGGGACTTAAAATCACAAGGATTGTAAATAATTCGAGTCTGCCCAACAACATCAGAAACGAAAGAAACCATTTACCCAGCGGGTGGATGTGAGAATAGGAAAAAGCCGGGCCAACAGAGCCGAGACCCGGGCCAATATTGCCAAGTGCAGAGGCAACAGCGCCCATCGAAGTTGCCATATCGGGTTCAAAAATCATAAAAATTACAGAACTGACACCAAAAATCATAATGTATAAAACAGCAAATGCCAGCACATTATTCATGATTTTTGAATCGACCACATGTTTGTTGAATTTTAAAGGGATGATTGCATTGGGATGCACCATTCTTTTGAGTTCGTAATAACCATTTTTTAAAAGCATTACCACGCGCATAATTTTAAGCCCACCGCCAGTTGATCCTGCCGACCCGCCAAAAAAGAAGACAGCAAAAATTACCACTACAAGTGCAGGTGGCCACAACATATAATCTACTGTGGCAAAACCGGTTGTTGTCATTATCGAAACCACCCAAAACAGCGAATTACGAAAGGTTTCCTCTACTCCGGCAGGAGCCATCAGCATTAATCCGGTAAAAATGATTATCGTAAAACCAAGTGTGAAAATGCCGTAATACCTGAACTCTTCATCTTTGATTAAAGGCTTCAATTTTCCGCGAAGCGCAAAATAGGTCAGTGTGAAATTTGTTCCGGCCAAAAACATAAAAAGGATAATTACATACTGAATGTAGGGCGAAGGCCAAAATGCAATACTTGCCTGTTTGGTTGAAAATCCGCCGGTGGCCATGGTTGCAAAGGCATGGCAAACTGCATCGAAAAGAGGCATCTTCCCAATCCAAAGCAAAATGGTTTCAAGCAAGGTAAGAATTACATAGATTATCCACATAGAAGCAGCCGTTTGCCTTATGCGCGGACTGATTTTGTCGGGCGTGGGACCCGGAACTTCGGCAATGTACAACTGCATACCACCAATACCAAAAACCGGAAGAATGGCCAGCGACAAAACAATGATTCCCATCCCCCCAAGCCAGTGGGTAAGTGCCCGCCAGAACAATATTCCATGCGGAAGTTTTTCAATATTGTTGAGAACCGATGCTCCGGTAGTGGTAAAGCCCGACATGGTTTCGAAAAAAGCATCGGTGTACGAAGGAATTGCACCTGTAAAAACATAGGGCAAGGCACCCAAAAGTGAAAATAAAATCCAAACCAGAGCTACGATGATAAAGCCTTCGCGTTTGCCAATATCGTGAGGCGCTTTTCGGGTTAAAAGAAAAAGAAGTGTTCCGAATCCAATGCTGATGACTGAGGCCAGTGCAATTCCAAAAGTATCTGGTTCGCCGTAAATGAGCGATATCACCAGCGCCAGCAACATAGCCACACCTTCAACCAGCATGAGTAAGCCGGCAACTCGCAAAATGATTTTAATATTCATTTACAAAACCAGGTAACTTATTTAAAGAATTTTTCAAGTTTTTTAATTCCTGATGGAAGTGTAAAAACCACCACTTTATCACCGGGTTGAATTTGAGCATGCCCGCTGGCAATATGCCCGTTTTCGCCCCTGATGTAACCGCCGATAACAGCTTCTTCAGGAAAATCGAGATATTGAATTGCTTTTTCAGTGATTTTCGCATTGGGTTTTGCCACAAATTCAAAAACCTCAGCATCGGTGGCAGTAAGGCATTTTACTTTCGAAATTTCAGCATTCAGCGTATATTTATAAATGTAACTGGCTGCATTCAGTTTTTTGTTGACCAAACTGCCGATGTCCATTTTTTCGGCCAACCCAGAGAAAGCCAGATTTTCAACTTCGGCCACGGTGCGGCGCACTCCGAATGATTTGGCAAGGTGACAACTCAGAATGTTTGTTTCCGAATTACCTGTGGTGGCTACAAACGCATCCATTTTTTCAATGCCTTCTTCTTTCAGTAATTTAAGGTCGCGTCCATCGCCATTAATTACTAATACTTTACTGAATTGTTCAGCAAACTTTTCGCATTTTTCACGGTCGCTTTCAATTACTTTGATCCGGTACTGGTCGCCGAGTTTTTCGATGGTTTTCTGGGCAATACGGCTACCGCCAAGGAACATGATGTTTTTTACCTCGAATGGTTTTTTACCGGTAAGGTCAAGTACCAGTTGTTGTTCAGCCCGGGTAACAATGAAAAAAACAATATCCCCGTTTTTAATAACGTCATTTCCTTTCGGGATAATCGTCAGGTTATCGCGATTAATTGCCACAACCGAAATATTGTGCTCTTCAAGTTGTAATTCTTTCAGCGGTTTGTCAGTAATAGAGGCATTTTCACGCACTTTAATTCCCATGAGCAAAAGTTTGCCATTCGAGAATTCAATAATCTGGCGTGTTACAGTTTGTTTTACCGAAGCTGTAATTTCTTTTGCAGCAAGACTTTCAGGGTAAATTAACTCGTGTACACCCATGTTTTTGAGTTTCGCTTTGTAGTTTTCCTGGAGATATTCTGAGTTGTTGATTCGTGCAATTGTTCGCCCGACACCAAGATAAGAAGCCATGGTGCAGGCGAGTACATTTCTTTCTTCGTAAGGAGTAACGGCAATAAACAAATCAGCTTTTGCCAGCCCTGTGCTTTTTAAATCATGAAATGAATGTGCTGAACCAGTTACAGTCATAATATCAACTTGCGAACTGATTTTTGAAAGTTTTTCTGGAGAATCGTCAAGAAGCGTGATGTCATGTGATTCATCGGCAAGCATTTTAGCTAAATGCGCTCCAACTTCACCGGCACCTGCAATTACAATTTTCATTTTTATATCGGTTAAAAAATTCGCGCAAAATAAATCATAAACTTTCTAATATTTTACATACAGTACTTATTTAATTCGATGTTAAATTATGGACAAAAACGATGAAAGTTACCAAATTTTTTGGAAGGCGCCCCGATTGAACGTGCAGTAAATTTGAGCATTACTTTCGGTTGATTTTGGAAAATATCTTTTGTTCGTTACAATTACCGTTGCCGAATCGGAATGATTCATTGAAAACCACAATGGGTCAGGGTTAATAAGATAGTCGGGTTTTGTATTTATTGTGTTTTTATCTGAATTTTTTCCAAAATACATTGTCCGGCCATGAAATAGAATCTTCCTGTTTTGCAGGAATATATCTTTGGTTCTGATTGAATCAGAGCCAAGTAGCATCAAAGGCGTCTTCAACCCAAGTTTTTTTTGTGTTGCCGAAAACGGACTGTATTGCAATTCTGCAGGCAGTACTTCTTCTTCGGTAATAACATAGTTATCTTTACCATTGATCAGATGGATTATCGGATTATCAGTTGAATTGTACACAATTATTCCGGTGGCTTGCTCCCGGGTAACCTGATGCACAAAAACTGAAAGACTGAAAAGAAAAAGCAGGAAAAGCATTGATTTTAAGTTTCTGGCACTGAATTGGGTTAAAACGAGAAATGAAGTGACGATTAACCCGATAGTTAAAAGAAGCTGTACCTGATTTACGGTTACCTGAAAAACCGAAAGTGGCAGTTGGTCAATTAGGTATAGCAGTTTAAAACTGTATTTAAGGGTAAAATTGAGGGTTGCTGAAATAATATCGGAAACTACAGGAATCTGATTTACAAACAATAATACAATACCTGCCGGGGTTAAAAAAGCCACTGTGGGAATAATAAAAATATTCGTTAGCCAGAAATAAGTGGGGAATTGCGAGAAATAAAATGAAGTAAGCGGAAAAGTTGCAATTTGTGCTGCCACTGAGATGGTTATCAGGGAAACAAAATACCTGAGCACCCGATTTTTTACATTCACATATTCCCTGAGTTTTGGTTCGATAACAACTATTCCGAACAGTGCGGAATAGGAAAGCTGGAACCCAATATCGAAGAGGCTGTTTGGGTTGATGAGCAGTATAAAAAATGCCGTTAGCGCAAGAGAATTGTAAATATTTGCTTTACGATGCATGTTTTCACCGATGATATAAACGCTGAACATTGCCGTTGCCCGTAAAACGGAAGGAGACAATCCGGTAATAAATGCATAAAACCATAAAACAAGAATTATTGAAGCTGTGAAAATAAATCTTCCTTGTTTGTTGCGTTTCATAAACCCAAAGAGAAAATTGATCACTGCGAAAATGATGGCAACATGTAACCCTGAAACCGATAAAACATGCATAGCTCCTGATGAAGAGAAAACCCTTCGAGTTTCGGGGTCAAGCTCGCGGCTGTATCCAAGTGTAAGTGCCGAAAGAATCTCAAATTCCACCGAATCGATGGGCTGACTGCGATACACATTAATCAGTTTATCGCGTAACTTTTCTGCTTCAAATATCAGCGAAAATCTGGAATTTCCGTTTTGTTGCCAGTTGTCAGTAGCGAGATAAACCTGCCTATAAACCCTGCGTCGTTCTGAGTATTTCTGATAATCGAAATCGTACGGATTAAGTTTTGGGGCTACCGGATTTGGAGAACGATTAAAAAGTATTTCATCGCCGGCTTTTAGTTTTATGGCATTTTCCGATTTTTCAAAATAGACGATGATTTTTTCATTGGTTTTGGTCACTGAATCTGATGATATTACTTCATTAATTTTAACTGTCGATTTATACGAATTGGGTTTTTCAACCGGACTTTCGAGAATTGTGGCAACAAAAATGCCTTCGGAATAAAAAACGGGCTTTTCGTTATACCTGTTATAAACAACGATACCCAGAACAGCAAAAAACAGGTGGAAACAAATTCCAAAAATCAGAGCCGATGAATACCTGTATTTCAGATTGATAATAAGCAGACCCGATAATAAAAACAATAGTAAAAATGAACCTGCAACTACATTCAGTTGAAGGTATTGACCAGCAACAATTCCCAATATCAGGGCAATCGCCAACCGCAGAAAGGGAATATTTTGAACTGCTTTCTCCAAAGGATTCCGTTTGCAGGATGATGTTTCTAAAACGTGAAATCCATGTTGCAGGTTACATCTATTTTACAGGAATTTTTATTTTGTAATGCGGTTGTACTTTTCCATGTGCAATGTCGTTTAACTTGCTCTTTAGTAGTCGTTTTCGTAATGCGGAAAGATGGTCGGTAAAAAGTATTCCTTCCAGATGGTCGTATTCATGCTGAATAACCCTGCCTGCAAAACCTTTGTAAACTTCGTTGTGCTCAACAAAATTTTCATCAAAATATTTAATTCTTACTACATCGGGGCGTGTAACATCTTCACGGATTTCAGGCAAACTCAGGCATCCTTCGTTAAAAATCCATTCTTCGCCTGAAAGTTCAATGATTTCGGGATTGATAAAAACCTTTTTAAAATCTTTTAATTCAGGTTCGTCATCAGCCCCCGATGAGGCATCGATAACAAACATGCGAATCGACATTCCTGCCTGTGGTGCGGCAAGTCCAACACCATCGGCATAGTACATGGTTTCCCACATGTTTTCAATAATTTCCTGTAATCCTTCGGATTCAGGTGTTATTTTCTCTGCCCGTTTCCTTAAAACCGGGTCGCCATATACTGTAATCGGGTATTTCATGTGTGCCTTATTTTATTTCTTTCCTGTTCTAAAAATGTTTGTAAAATAATGGTTGCACTAATTCCGTCAACCAGGGCTTTATCCTGTCGTTTCTCTTTTTTCAATCCGCCATCAATCATGGTTTGAAAAGCCAGTTTCGATGTAAATCTTTCATCAGCAAGTTCCAGCCGCATTTCGGGGTATTTTTGCTGAAACTTACGCAGAAACGGATTGATATACCTAACAGCTTCTGAGGCTTCGTTGTTCAATTGCCTTGGATAGCCAACAACTACGGCTTCAACCGTTTCTTTTCTGAAATATTCTTCGAGATAATCCCAAATTTGATTTGAAGGAACTGTTGTTAACCTCGTGGCAATAATTTTTGCCGGATCGGTAACTGCGAGCCCAACCCTTTTTTTTCCAAAATCAATTGCTAAAATTCTTGCCATTATAAAAAAATCAGGCTGCGAAAATAGTGATTAACAGCTAATAAAAAAAGGAGAGTGTTTTTTTGATGGAATAAAGCCGGGCAGTTATGCTATAGAAATGAAATTGGCACATGGTTTGTAAAATTAACAACAGATATCTTGAAAAGCGCTAAAAGAGAGAGTTGTAAAAGATGAATTCTTTTAAAAAATTAAAGTTATGAAAACAATTACATTCAGACTGTTAGCAACGATGATTACTCTGGCGGCAGTTACTACATCAACAAATACTTTAAACGCACAACGAAGGTCAACCGGTAGTTCGGAAAATACAGAACAACCCGGAACGGTTAAAAGCGAACGCAGGGAAACTGTAAAAGAAAAAAGCAGCTCCCGCGACAATGCCTATGAAAGAAAGGCTGCTGAACGCACAGTGAAAAATTCAAATGAAGTAAAACGAAATTCAATAGCTCAACGAAACGAACAGGAAAAGAATCGTGGTATTATTTCGGGCAGAACTGAGCAAACGCAAAAGGCCGAATGGAAATCTGAAAATAAAGATAGTTATGAACGCAGTGACCGCGGTAGCCGAACTGTTGTAAAATCAGATGGTAACAGGAATAGTGATTTGAGCAGAAACAATAACGAATGGCGTAATGCTGAAAGTCGTGACAATGAGCGAAAAACAGTTGGTTCAACAGTACGTAACAGCCGCGAAAAATACGAAGCGGACAAAAATGAGCGCTCCGACAGAATTTCGGGTGTTTCGAACCGCGAACGTTATCGCTTAAATGATAATGACAACCGTTACAAACCCAACGATAATTATAAGGGAGGCAAAAATTACTGGTCGTCTGAAATTCGATACAATCATTATGGCAAAGGAAAGAATTATAATCACGGACATTACAATTACTGGGAAAACAGTTGGGAAAACTACTGCTGGAATCATAACAGCTGGCGAAATTATTACAGCTACTACGATCCTTATTCATACAGACATCACAAATACTATTTTCAGCATCCTTATTATGGACATGTAATCAGGCGTTTTGTATATGAGCCAGCCATTTTTATTCACAACCATAACCGGTATTACTGCTACGACGGGCATTTTTTCAGACATCGTCCCGGAGTTGGTTACATTTTGGTTGACATTCCTTATGGTATACAGTTCGAATATATCCCAAGTGATTATGAGATGGTTAGCATTAACGGATATCTTTATTACAGGGTTGGAAATCTGTTTTTCGAATACTCACGCTCGGGTTACGAACTGGTGCATTATCCTGAACGATATTATGCATACGACGATAACTACTACAACGGAGGTTTCAGTTTTGAAATAACGGTAAATTAGTATATTGAAAAACATATTTTAAAGCAGGCCTTTGTTTGACAGCCTGCTTTTTTTGTTGATATTTAAATCTTTTGTAAATAGTTTTTATACCCGGTGTGTTATTAGAAGAATTCAACTATTTTTATCGTTTTATAATCACCAATAATAAATTAGGAAAATGGCGACACCATTAAAACGCGATCAAATACCGCAAAAGCAAGCGGAGTACTGGAGAAGAAATTTTGCTGAGGAACAAAAAGATATTTTAAATCTTAAAATCCCCCAAATTATCCTTCAAAGAGATACCTATAAAAAGTTAGCAGGCGAAAACGAAAACAGAGTACGTATTTATTTGGGTCTCGATCCCGAAATGAATGACGGGAAATATGTTTTGGTAACCTATGCCGTTTCAGCATTCCTGCTGGGTAGTGGTGACGTTTATGTTGATTATGAAACTCCGGTGTATAAACTGGGTGTTATAAATGAAAATTATTCAGACAAGTCGAAACTTGTTATTGAAAGCATCCGGAATTACAGAAAATGGAGATTAGGTGAACTCGATTCAGATTCGGAATCAGCAGCTTTCAGAAAATATATTTTCCCGAATGCCTACCTGCTTACAAAATACGAATTACACGAAATATTTAATGTTCAGGCAAAATCCGAAGCACAGATTGAATTTGGTGTACTAAAAACAATGAATATCCTGATTATGCCCGAAGTTAAAGATTCGCGTAATTTTGACGATCCCGGCGAGGTCTTTGATTTTGGCATTCCATGTCCACCAAGTTGCGACGACGGAAGCATCTATAATTCGTGAAACCAGTACCATGTTTTGGTATGTTAAATTTACCTGGTTTGCCAATTTAATTGCGTTTGTTCTGGGATTATTCCTGTATAAAAGGTTTCCACGCGAGATTAAAATTGTTTATTATTTTGTTGTTCTTGGTGCAATTGCTGAGGTTTGCAACAAAATCGTCATACATTTTATTTTAAGAAACAGTATGCCTGTTGGGCATATTTACTACACTTTAGCCATAGTTATTCTTGGTAAATATTATATTCAGATTTTGAAAGGATTTATAAAACCAATCTGGGTTATAGCAACTTTATCAGCCTTTGTTTTATACAGTGTCATAAACATTGCCTTTATACAAGGGCTGTTACAATACCCAAGTATCACAGCCACATTAGGTTCTTTAATTCTGTTTCTTTTTTCGATAGCCTTTTTTATTAAAGTGATGGTTGAGGCAAAAATTGAAAAACTTTCGGCGAATCCGAATATCTGGATAAACACAGCTGTCTTATTATATTACACAGTTAACATTTTTCACCACTCCTTATTTAACCTTCGATTTAAAGCATCCATTGAAGTTGTATATTTTGCTGCCAATTCATTTTCGCTTTGGAATCAATTGTTTTATGTGTTGATAATTATCGGATTTATTCAGGCAGTAAAAGAAAGACCTGTTTCACTTCGTAACAAATAATTCCAATCAGCACAGTTCTGTTTCCGCTGATGAGAATCTCATCAGATAAATTATAAATTTGTGCATTAACAAAACCTGATCTGTATGCTTGAGGAGAGTAATAGTGTCATTTTTATCTATTTTATCGGAACGCTTGGTATGGTATTGCTGGCACTTTCCATCATTTTCTTTTTTATCACCTATCAGAAAAAAATGCTTAAAAAGCAATTAGAGTTAAATGAAACAAGGGCTCGTCAGCAAGAAGAGATTATTACTAACACCATTCTGGCGCAGGAGAACGAACGAAAACGAATCGCCCGCGATTTGCACGACGAAGTTGGGGCCATGCTTTCCGTTGTAAAACTGAATGTCAGCCGTATTGAAAAGAAATCGGAAGAAGTTGTAGCCAAACAACTTGCAGTCGAAACCAAACAATATCTCGATGATGTGATAAATCAGGTTCGCCGTATTTCGCGCGCGCTGCTGCCGCCATCACTCGAAAAACTGGGTTTATGGAGTGCAGTTGAGGAGCTGGCAAGCTGGATCAACAAATCGGAACAAATAAAAATTGAATGCCATAAAAGCGGAGAACCCTTTCGTTTCGACGGCATGAAAGAACTTGCATTCTTCAGAATTGTGCAGGAACTGCTTAATAATGCAATGAAACATTCATCAGCAACCAGGATTACTGTCAATTTCCGGTTTCGGAACGATTTGCTTTCTTTTTCAGTTGCCGATAATGGCAAAGGTTTTAACATTGAAGAAATAGCTTCAGGTCTCGGTTTAAAAAACCTCGAAAGTCGCTCAGGATTGGCAGGTGCAAGATTCAAACTGAAATCGTGGCCGGGCAAAGGTACGAGGGCCATTTTATATTGTAACAATAGCCAAGCGGGATGAAGGATAAAATAAATGTTGTAATTACCGACGATCATAAACTATTCAGAAAAGGTATGGTTGCCCTGGTGGAAGATTTTGAGTTTATTGGAGAAATTGCCGAAGCTGGCAATGGGGCAGAGTTACTTGGCGTACTTGCCGGAATGAAACAACTCCCCGATGTGATTTTGCTTGATCTGAAAATGCCTGTAATGGATGGCGTTGAAGCCCATGAGAAAATCAGGCAATTGTATCCCGAAATTAAGGTGATTATCCTCACCATGGAAGACGACGAACAATACATTCTTCACTTGATTAGCGAGGGAGTAAACGGCTATCTGTTTAAGAATGCCGATCCCGAAGAGGTTGAAAATGCGATTATTAAAGTTATGGAAAAGGGACTCTGTTTTCCTGAAAATATTTCTGATATAGTAATTAGAAACCTGTCAAAGAAGGAAAAACCAGAAATTGTTTTTAATCCTGGTTTTACTGAAAGGGAACAGGAGGTGCTTGCTCTGATTTGCGAGCAATATACTGCTGCCGAAATTGCTGATGAATTAAACGTTTCGGTGCGCACAGCCGAAGGCTACCGCCAGAAACTACTCGAAAAATCAGGAACCAAAAACACTGTAGGGCTCATTATAAATGCGTTGAAATATAACTGGGTTACCCTGAAATAAGAGAGGAACCCCGGCCGGAGTCCCTCTCAGTAGCGATTCATCAAAACCTTGTTCAATTCTTTATTTCCGAAGGGAGATAGGGATCGTTAATAAAAAGCAGGGAGGGGAAACGAATTGCTGCTGACAAGGTTCAATGTGTGCCCGAGCAAATATTTTGTGAGAGGGGGCGTTGTGTTTATTAAATTCTGAATTGATCATTTTGCTCGTCTTTTATGCTGTCAAAGATGGTGTTTGGAACAGCAAAAAAAAAGCGTATTTCTACGCAATTTTATATACGTATTTCTACGCAAAATAAAAGCCGCCTTCCCTGTTTTGCACTGAGAAGACGGCTTTACTATTTCTTTACAGCACCTGCAAAGTTGCGCTTAGCAGTTCTATCTGCATAGTGCTTTTTGAGTCTTAAAAACCTGCTTACCAACGGGTCATACAACCTGCCATTCATGTTATACGGGTTAAAATCGGAGAGGAATTCATGTGCGGTAAACCCTCTGTCGGCAAAAAGGGCGGGTTCGCTGGTTGGGGTGTAGCTCAAAGCCCCCTTCCCGTTCCCCCAAAGGGGAAGGTTTTGGTTCCAGTTTTTCAAAGAACGCGTGGTAGTTAAGGGTTTCATTTCGTTTATAAAATGGACTCCTTAATTCATTCACCGAATTCCTCAACCATTATCATTAATCTCC